>NZ_JAJSZC010000019.1:42472-60223 GCF_036815105.1 Streptomyces sp. IBSBF 3136 | reverse complement strand
GCGGGGTGGGTGACGGCCTGGGCCTCGGGGGCGGTGGCGGCCTGGACCGCGGGGTCGGCCGCGAGGCCGGCCGTGTCCTGCGGGGCGGCTTCGATGTCCTCAGCCTGCGCCGGAGCCATGGCGGCTGCCTCGGCTGCCACCCCCGGGGCCACCGGCCGCGGGGCATCGGCGTGCGCCGCGTCGGCGACCTGTGCGGCGTCGGCGGGCAGCGCGAACTCGGGCGCCTGCACGGCCTCGGCCTGCTGCACGGGCTCGGCCTGCTGCGCGGACTCGGGCGCCTGCGCCTGCTCGGCCGGGTGGGCTTCCGCGATCCAGTGCGCGGGCTCGGCCTGCCGCGCGGACTCGGGCGGTTGGACGGCGCCCTGCGTGTCCTCCCCCGGGTGCGCGCCCTGGGGCGCGACCTGGGCCGCTTGCGGGGCCTCGACCGGAACCACGNGTTGGACGGCGCCCTGCGTGTCCTCCCCCGGGTGCGCGCCCTGGGGCGCGACCTGGGCCGCTTGCGGGGCCTCGACCGGAACCACGGGCGGCACCTCAGCGGCCTGCTGACCGGCGGCGACAGCAGCGGCTTCGCCGGTGCTGTCGGCTGCGCCGTCGGCCTGGACGATCGCGTCGGCCGGCACGGCCTCGCCGTCCGGCGCGGCCGCGGGCGTCTGGGGGACGGCCTCCGCTCCGGCCGGCGCCTCCGCGGCGGCGTCCGGAGCGACCGCGTCCGGAGCGACGGCGTCCGGGCCCTCGGAACCGTGCCCGGTCGCGGCCTCGGCGGACTGCTCGCCCGGCAGGCCGTGGCCGGCGGTCTCGGGCCAGGCCGGTACCTGGACGGGCTCGGGCGCCTGGCCCGGGAGGTCCTGGGCGACGTACACGCCGTCGTGACCGTGGGCGGGCTGCACGCCGTCGTGCGCGCGCACGTCCCGCACCTGCTGTTCGGCGGTGGCGGTCGCCTCGGCCGGTGCCTGCGCGGCCGCCTGGATGACGAGTCGGGCCATGGTGGCCTGGGCGGCGTCCGGAGCCTCGGCGGCGGCCTGCGGGGCGCCGGCCGGACTAACCGTTTCGGCAGCCGTGGCCTCCGCGCCGACCTGGGCCACGGCGGGTGCCGCGCCCCAGGGCGCGGCGGCCTGCGGGGCCATGTCGCGCAGCGCCTGGGCGTCGAGGTACTCGGGCCCGGCCGGGGTCGGACCCGGCTGCCGCACCGGCGTTCCCGCCGGACCGCGGTCGGCGAGGGAGCGCACCGGGCTGGCGGAGGCGTCGGGGATCGGCGGGCCGAGGTGCAGCGGCCGGCGCGGCGGCTGGGGCACCGCCACCGGGTCGTGCGGGGCCGAGAGAATCGGGGACGGCGGCACGGACGCCGGCCCCGTGTCGGGCAGCCGGACACCGCTGAGGTCGACCGAACCGCTGTCCCGGCCCGCGGTCTCGTGCGCGCCCGGCTCGTGGACGGCCTCGACGACCGGTTCCGGGGCCGGTGGTGGTACCTCGTTGCCCCACGCGCCCTGGGCACCCGGCAGCAGCAGGTCCTCGTCCTCGGCGGGTGCCTCGGAGAGGTAGGTGTACGCGGCGCCGTGCGCGGAGGCGCCCGGCTGTTCCACCATGCCTGCGCTCTCCGGCTGTCCCTCGCCCGGGATCTGGCCGGTGTCCGTCATGCGTACCCCTCGCCCATCGGTTAGTGCTCCTACGACCAGCTCACCCGGAACGGCGCACCGACCGCCCCGTAGTGAAGAACGAGCGTGCGTGCCCAGCGGCACGAACGACCCGCCCAAAAAAGGCGACAAAGCCATTCAGTGGCATTGTCCCGGCCGTTCCGCCGTCGCGACAGCATGATCCGCGACAGTCCGCTGTGGACTGCGCCACGTTGCGCGTCCTCGGGTTCTGCCGTACCACACCCGCCCTAAACGGGGCGCGTTTTCCGGACATTGGCGAACGAAGTTCCGGGCCACCGGTGCGGTGCAACGATCGGCCAGCCTACCGCGCGCGGTACGACAACAGGATCACGGGGCGCGATCCGGCAGAACCCCGCTGAGCAGGAACGCCACGTTCCGCTCGGTCTCCGTCCAGGCCCTCGTGTCCAGTTCGACGGACTGCAGCAGGGCGCACTCGACGCGGTACCCGTGTTCGGTCAGGCCGCGGCCGACGAGTTCGGCCTCGTCGCGGGTCGCGGCGTGGGTCACGATGCGCTGCGGACGGCGGTCGGCGACCGCGGAGACCACGGCCGCTCCCCCGCCGCCGACCCGGACGACGTCCGGTTCGGGCAGGTTCTCCAGGACGTGCGGGGCCGTTCCCTCCACCACCTGGAGCTGGACGCCGAAGCGGCGCGCGACCGCCTCGGCGCGGGCGCAGGCCTCGGGGCGCCGGTCGACGGCGATGACGGCGGCGCCGGCACGGGCGGCCTCACCGGCGAACGCGCCGCTGCCGCAGCCGATGTCCCAGACCAGGTCGCCGACCCGGGGGCCGAGCCGGGCGAGTTGGGCGGCCCTGAGCACCTGCGTCTCGCCCTCGCCGAGATCGCCGTGCGCGGCGTACTCCTCGTCGGGGCGCACCCAGCCGCGCGGGCCCACCGCCGGGTCGCGGCCGGCGAACCAGCCGCCGCCCTCGGCCGGGGCGCCGGGGCCGCCGGACCCGCCGATGACGATGACGACGTTCGGATCGCGCCAGCTGTGGTCGGCGGCGTTGTCGGAGGTGACGACGGCGACCCGCTCGCGTTCGGTGCCCAGTTCCTCGCAGATGACGAAGGTCCGGTGGACCCCCTCCAGCAGCAGGCCGAGTTCGGCGGGACCGGCGCCCGGCGCGGTGAGCACGGCGACCTTGGTGTGGGCGCGGCAGACGTTCACGGCCCGGCGCAGGGTGCGCGGGTGGGCGACGACCACCTGGGCGTCGTCCCAGGGCATGCCGGCCCGGGCGAAGGCCGCGGCCACGGAGGACACGGCGGGGACGACCTCGACCTCGAGGCCGAACTCGGGGGCGCGCAGGGTCCGTACGACGCCGAAGAAGCCGGGGTCGCCGTCGGCGAAGACCACGGCGGTGCCGCGGTGGGCGGCGATGCGGCGGGCGGCCAGGCCGACACTGCCGAGGCGGACGCGCTCGGCGCCGGGCGGGACGCCGGGCAGTGCGAGGTGGTGGGCGGCGCCGGCCACCAGCGTGGCGGCGCCGAGGGCGCCGCGTGCCGCTTCGGTCAGCGGCGAGCCGTCCCAGCCGATCACCGTGACCCGGTCGGCCATCGTCGTCAGTCTCCAGGTTCGCGCGGATCGTCAGGGGCAGGGGGCCCGAGGGGGCTCGGTGAGCGTATCCGCCCGGGGTGACGGGCGTGCGCCGGGGCTGCGCCGGACGCCGTTTCCGGTACGCCGGGCGGGTCAGTTCCAGTCGGAGTAGGCGGTGAAGCCGGTCTCTGCGAGCTGCTCGTCGGTGCCGTCCAGGTCCTCCGGGAGGAGGCTCCAGACAATGAAGTCGGTGCGTACGTCGCTCCAGGTGCCGTCGTCGGAGCGGTGGTGGACTATGCAGGCGTTGCGCAGCACGCCCTCGCTGATGCAGCCGATCTTCTGGGCGACCTGCTGGGAGGCGGTGTTGTCGGCGGCGGTGCGGATCTCGATGCGCTCGAACTTCTGGTCGCCGAGCAGCCATTGCGCGGTGGCGAGGGCGGCCTCCGAGGCGTAGCCCTCACCGCGGGCCCAGGGGGCGATGATGTACGACAGCTGGGTGGCGCGGATGCGCCAGTCGGTCTCGGTGAGCTGGATGATGCCGACCAGGCGCTGGGTGAGGAACTCGGTGACGGCGAGGTTGAGGCCCCGGCCGGCGGCGCGTTCGGTGGGCGCGTACCCGCTGATCCAGTGGCGGGCGCCGTCCTCGGTGAACGGCTGGGGGACGTCGGTCCAGGCGGCGACCTGTTCGTCGTTCATCATCTCGGCCAGGGCGGGCACGTCGTCCTCGTCGAGGGGACGCAGCACCAACCGCTCCGTGCTGATGGAGACGTTGGGGAAGGTGCTCGTCATGCGCCGCTCCGTAACCTTCGGAAATACGTGGGGGACCGTCAGGACCCCGCGCTGCCCTGCTGAACTGCCCAGCATGCAGCATGAAACCACTGAACCGTACGACGGGGCCCACTCCGGGTGAGGGAGTGGACCCCGTGCGTGGCGATACGCGGTATACGCCCTGCCGGACGACCCGTCAGGACACCGGTCAGAAGGAGGGGATGACCGAGCCCTGGTACTTGTCCTCGATGAACTTCTTGACCTCGGGCGAGGTGAGGAGCTTGGCGAGCTTCTTCACGCGCGGGTCCTTCTCGTTGCCCTTCTTGACGGCGAGGAGGTTGCCGTAGGGGTTGTTCTTCGCGGACTCCAGGACGAGGGCGTCCTTGGCGGGCTTCAGGCCCGCGGAGAGGGCGAAGTTGCCGTTGACCACGGCCGCGTCGACGTCGTCCAGGGAGCGCGGGGTCTGGGCCGCCTCGACCTCCTTGAACTTGAGGTTCTTGGGGTTCTTGGCGATGTCCTGCGGGGTGGCCTGGTCGGCGGAGCCCGACTTGAGGGTGATGAGCCCGCCCGCGGCGAGCAGCTTGAGGGCGCGGGCCTCGTTGTCGGTGTCGTTGGGCACGGCTATGGTCGCGCCGCTCTTGAGCGCGTCGGTGCTCTTGACCTTGTGGGAGTACAGGCCGAGCGGCTCCAGGTGGACCGTGACGACGGGCACGATGTCGGTGCCGCGCTTGTTGTTGAAGTCGTCCAGGTACGGCTTGGTCTGGAAGTAGTTGGCGCCCACCGAGCCGTCCTCGGTGGCGGTGTTCGGGACGATGTAGTCCTGGAACTCCTTGACCTCCAGGTCGAGGCCCGCCTTCTTCGCAAGGTTCTTCTTGACGAAGTTCAGGATCTCGGCGTGCGGGGTCGGGCTCGCCGCGACGACCAGCGGGCCGCTGTAGTCGGAGGCGGTGGAGGAGCCCTTGTCCGAGCCGCAGGCGCTGAGCCCGAGGGTGAGGGCTCCGGCGGCGAGGACGGCGGTGGTGAGCTTGGCGGTGTTACGCACGAAAAGTGCCTTTCCTTATGGGTGGTGCTGCCCCGTCGTGGGTGTACGGGGGAGTTCTGTGGAGCGAGGCGGCTCAGACGGCCTTGCCCACGTCGGCCCGGGCGGGCTCCGGCTCGGCCTTGAGCAGGCGCAGCCTGGGCGCCGGGCCCGAGTGGCCGCCGCGGCCGTGCAGCGCGCGGGCCGCGTAGTCGCCGGCGAACTGGATGAGGGAGATGACCACGGCGAGGATCGCGACGGTGATCCACATCAGCTGGGTCTCGAAGCGCTGGTAGCCGTAACGGATGGCGATGTCGCCGAGGCCGCCGGCGCCGACCGTGCCGGCCATGGCGGAGTAGCCGATGAGCGCGACGATCGTGGTGGTGGTGCTGGAGATCAGGGAGGGCAGCGACTCGGGCACGAGGACCTTGCGAACGACGGTCCAGATGTTGCCTCCCATCGCCTGCACGGCCTCGACCAGTCCCCCGTCCACTTCGCGGACAGCGGTCTCGACGAGACGGGCGAAGAACGGGATGGCGCCGACGGCGAGCGGCACGATGGCGGCCTCGCGGCCGATGGTGGTTCCGGTGAGGGAGCGGGTGAAGCCCATCAGGGCGACCATCAGGATGATGAACGGCATGGAGCGGGCTATGTTCACGACCTGCCCGATGACCTTGTTCGCGACGACGTTCTGGAGCAGTCCGCCGCGGTCGGTGAGGACCAGCAGGATGCCGAGCGGGAGCCCGCCGACGACGGCGATGAGGGTGGACCAGCCCACCATGTAGAGCGTGTCCCAGCTCGCCTGCGACAGCAGCGGCTGCATCTCGGACCAGGTCACTTGGCACCCTCCTCGACCAGCACGGACTCCTGGGCCCCGGGGCCCGCGACGTCGATCTGCAGGCCCTGCTCGCGCAGGAAGCCGATCGGCACCACGTTGTCCTCGTAGCGGCCGGGCAGCTCGATGCGCATCCGGCCGATCTGGAGGCCGCCGACGGTGTCGATGGCGGCGCCGAGGATCGAGATGTCGATGTTGTAGGTGCGCGAGAGCTGGGAGATGACCGGCTGGGTGGCGGCCTCGCCGTGGAAGGTGACGTCGAGGACGGTCCGGTCGGCGCCGGTGGCCTCGCCGCCCACCGGGAACAGCGCGGCGGCCAGCTCGGAGCCGGGGGTGGCCAGCAGCTCGCTGACCGTGCCGGACTCCACGATCCGGCCCCTCTCCATCAGGGCGGCGGAGTCGCAGATCGACTTCACGACGTCCATCTCGTGGGTGATGAGCAGGACGGTCAGGCCGAGCTGCCGGTTCAGGTCGCGCAGCAACTGGAGGATCGAGCGGGTGGTCTCCGGGTCGAGGGCGCTGGTGGCCTCGTCGGAGAGCAGCACCTCGGGGTCGCCGGCCAGGGCGCGGGCGATGCCGACGCGCTGCTTCTGGCCGCCGGAGAGCTGTGCCGGATGGGCCTTGGCCTTGTCGGCGAGGCCGACCAGGTCGAGCAGCTCCAGCGCCTTGCGGGAGCGCTCCTTGCCGGACTTGCCGAGGATCTCCAGCGGCAGCTCGACGTTGTCCTGCACGGTCCGCGAGGAGAGGAGGTTGAAGTGCTGGAAGACCATGCCGATCCGGCTGCGCGCGCGGCGCAGTTCCCTCCCGGCGCGCGGGCCGCGGCCGACGAGGGCGGTGAGGTCCTGTCCGGCGACGGTCACGGTGCCGGCGGTGGGGCGCTCCAGCAGGTTGACGCAGCGGATGAGCGAGGACTTCCCGGCGCCGGACTGGCCGATGACGCCGTAGACCTCGCCTTCGCGGACGTGAAGATCGACGCCGTCGAGGGCGGTGACCTCGCGGCCGCGCGAGCGGTAGACCTTGGTCAGGCCCGAAGTGGTGATCACAGGATTTCCGTCACTGTCGAGTGTCCGGGCGCGGGTGTGCCCGGGCACGGAGTGTTCGTGCGCTCTGTCGGGACGCGACACGGTTCTCGGACACGGTCGACCGGGGAGAACGTCGTGTGCGCGGGGCGGCCTCGGTCCACGGCCGACCGGAGTCGGGCGGCGGACAGGCCACGGCTCTCGCTTCGGGGCGCGAGGCTCAGGTGGTGCGGGGGCCCTCTAGAAGGCGCACATTCGACACGGACACATACAACGAGCACCGGGCGTCATGGTCGCCTCGGTCGCAAGGGTGCGGCAGCTCGTCGTGGTCATGAGAAACAGTAAAGCAGACGTTTGCTGCTGACCGGTCACCGCTGTCCGCATACTGGACAGCGGTGGACACCACCGGTCCCGGTCAGCCCCGGACGGAGATCTCCAGCCCCCGGTGGGTGACCAGTGCCGACAGGGCCGACAGGTTCTCCACCACCAGGTCGGCGTCCAGCTCCTGGGCCCGGTGGGTCGTCGCCAGGGCCACGGTGGTCATGCCGGCCGCACGGCCTGCCCGGAGCCCGGCGGGGGCGTCCTCGAAGACCACGCAGTGGGCCGGGTCGACGCCCAACTGCCGGGCGGCGAGCAGATAGGGCTCGGGGTCGGGCTTGCCGCGGGTGACGTCGTCGGCGCTGACCAGGATCTTCGGCGTGATCCCGACGGCGCCGAGGCGGGCCTCGGCGAGGCGGCCGGTGGCGGAGGTGACCACGGCCCAGCGGTCGGCGGGGAGGGAGTCGAGGAAGTCCCGGGTGCCGGCCAGCAGCCGCACGCCCCCGTTCGGCACGTCCTCCACCTCCAGTTGCTCGACCCGGGCGACCGCCTCGGGCACCAGCCGGGCGGGCAGCAGATCGCCGACTATCTCCACCGCGGTCCGCCCGTGCAGCTCCACGCGCCCGAACTCCTCGGCCGTGATCCCGTACTCCCGCGCCCAGCGCGTCCAGCAGCGCTCGACGGACGCGAGGGAGGAGACCAGGGTGCCGTCGTTGTCGAAGAGGAGGGCATGTGCGTGGATCGTCATGGTCTAGACCCTACGGCGTACGGCGGGGGCGGCGGCTCCGGGACGTTTGCGCCGTAATAAGGTCTCGGCATGCTCAATGCCCTGACGCTGGTCACCGGTGTCGCCGCGCTGCTGCTCGCCGCCTGGTGCGGCTGGGCCGCCTACCGGGACCAGCCGACCAAGGACTGGCACTTCATCGGTATGGCCGTGGTGTCCCTGCTGGCCCTGGTCCAGCTGGTCGTCGGCATCGTGCAGCTGGCGCGGGGCGAGAAGCCCGAGCAGGGCACGGCCATCTTCGTGGCGTATCTGCTGGGCGCGTTCGCGTGCGTGCCCGCGGCGGGCTTCATGTCGCTGGCCGAGCGGACCCGCTGGGGCTCGGTGACGGTGGCCGCCGGCGGTGTGGTGCTGGCCGTGCTGGAGGTGCGGCTCTATGACATCTGGGGAGGCTGAGGTGACGGCGGTGGAGGAGAAGCCGGCCCGGTTGATCACCGGGCCGGGCATGCTGCTCGTCTGGTTCTACGGCGTGATGGTGGTCGGCGCGGTGTCGCGCTCGGCGTACCAGATCGCGACGGACTTCGGCCGGGCGCCGCTGGCGTACTCGCTCTCCGCGGTGGCGGGGGTCGTGTACGGCTTCATCACGTACACGCTGATCCGCGGCGGCGAGCGGGCCCGCAGGGCGGCACTGGTGTGCTGTGCCGCCGAGCTGGCGGGCGTGCTGATCGTCGGCACCTGGACGCTGGCCGACCCGTCGGCCTTCCCGGACGCGACCGTCTGGTCCGACTACGGCATGGGGTACGTGTTCATCCCGGTGCTGCTGCCGCTGTCGGCCATGTACTGGCTGCGCAGGTCGCGCACGGCCGTCAGGCCGTAGTCGCGTACGTGCCCGCCCGCTTCTCCAGCACGATCAGCTCCACGCCGTCGGCGCCCGTGGACCGGCCCACCGTCTCGTAGCCGACCCGGCGGTAGAGCCGCAGGTTGCCCTCGCTGCGGTGGCCGGTGTGCAGGCGGAAGCGGGTGGCCCCGCGCTGCTCGGCGAGGGCCGTCTCCGCGGCGCGGAGCAGCCGCGCGCCGATGCCGTGGCCCTGCAGACGCGGGTGGACGCAGAGCTTGCCGATGGCGGCGGCGCCGTCCTCGGTGACCTTGCCGCGCACCGATCCGACCACTTCGTCACCGAGCCGGGCGACGAAGACGCAGTCGGCGGCCACCTCCGCGCGGACCGAGTCGAGGCTCTGGACGAGCGGGTCGATGCGGTAGTTGCCGTACAGCGCCGCCTCCCTCTGGAAGCACAGGTACTGGAGCCTGAAGATCTGCTCCGCGTCCTGCTCGGTCGCCACCGAGATGGTCACGCTCATGCCCATGTGCGCACGCCTCCCGCTCACCTGATCACCGGTCGTCCCCCACTCCTATCCCCGCGCTTCGTGGGCCGCAACCTCCGGGGGGAGCAAACGACGCAGACAACCGAGACATCTGGAGCGTTCCGGTCCGAGACTGCCCTGTGAGATACCCAACTCCCCCGCGATCTCCCGGTATGTGAGGTCTCTCGGGGACAGCAGCGCCTCCATGAGGCGGGGGCAGCGGCCGGGCAGCCGGCGGACCGCGTCGCGCAGCGCGCGGTGCCGGGCCGCGCTGAGCGCGAGCTGCTCGGGATCCGGGCGGCCGTCGTCGACCGGCTCCGCGCCGTAGGGGCGTTCGTGCCGGCGGGTGCGGCGGCTGCGCCGCGCCTCTGCGCGGACGGCCCTGCGCAGCCAGCCGTGCGGGTCCGGCGGGGGCCCGCCGGCCTCCAGCCGCTCCAGGAGGCGCAGCCAGACGGCCTGCTCCAGGTCGCCCGGCTCGCCCCCGGTGGCGTGCGCCTCGGCCAGGGCCTCGGCGGTGAGCAGGGGATGCAGGGCGGCCACGAGGTCGTGCGTCATGTGCGGAACGACGCGCCGCCCCGGCGGCGGGTTTCCGGGACGGCGCACAGCCACCCGAACGGGTGTGAAGGGCCCAGCGGGTTGACACCGGCTCAGCCGGCGAGGAAGTGGGCTCAGCCGGCCAGGAAGTCGGCGCGGGCGAGGACGCCGGTGTCGGCGTTGTCGGTGAAGACGCCGTCGATCCCGGTCGCGAAGTACGTCCGGAAGGCGCCGAAGGAGTCACCGTAGGCGTCGGCCGCGCCGCCCTTGCGGTACTCGGCCGGGAGGAAGGGGTTCTCGTTGCGCATGGTGTAGGGGTGCAGGACCAGCCCCACCTTGTGCGCGTCCGCGACCAGGGTGGTCGGCGCGGCGAGGGTGCCGTCGGCGTTCTTCGGGATGACGAGGTCGAGCGTGGGGCCGATGCCCTGCGCGTAGCCGGCGATCTCCCTCAGGCCCTTGGGCGTGATCAGGTCGGCGACCGTGCGCGGGTCGCCCGAGTCGACGAAGTCGTAGGGCCGGCTGGTGGCCGAGGAGAGCAGGACCACGAGCGGGTTGTCGACCAGCCGGTTCAGCCTCTGGATGCTCGTGGGCTCGAAGGACTGCAGGATGACGGGCGCGTTCCGGCCGTCCTTGCCGTGCTTGCGGAGCAGCTTGGCGACCCGCTCCTCCAGGCCGAGGCCGAGCTTGCGGAAGTAGGTGGGGTGTTTGGTCTCGGGGTAGATCCACACCTGCCGGCCGCGCCTGCGGGTCTGCTCGTCCTGCCACGTCAGGACCTCTTCGAAGGTGGGGATCTCCCAGCGCCCGTCGTAGAGGGTGTTGTGCGGGCGGTTGGCCGGGATGCGCTCGACCGCGCGCAGGGTCTTCAGCTCGGCGAGCGTGAAGTCCTCGGTGAACCAGCCGGTGGTGGGAACGCCGTCGAGGACCTTGGTGGTCCGGCGGCCGGCGAACTCGGGGTGCGAGGCGACGTCCGTGGTGCCGCCGATCTCCGGCTCGTGCCGGCACACGAGGTGGCCGTCCTTGGTGGGCACCAGGTCACCGGCCTCCACCACGTCGGCGCCGAGGTCGAGGGCCAGCTCGTAGGAGCCGAAGGTGTGCTCGGGGCGGTAGCCGCTGGCACCGCGGTGGCCGATGATCGTCGGCACCGGCAGGCTCTTGAGGCCGCGGCCGCCGTGCGCGGCCGTCCGGGTGGCCGCCGCCTGGGCGGTACCGGGCAGTCCGAGGACCGCTCCGCCCGCGCCGAGCACCGCGGCGCCCAGGAGCGCCCGCCGTGCCGTTGTCCGCGTCGTGTCGTTCACCTGGTCGCTGTCCATGCGCGTCTCCTGCCGTCGGCCCTTCGGTGCGGCCCGATCGTAGGTGCGTGTACATGACCGACGGGAGACCCCGGCGCGAACACCCGGGTGCCGCCGGATGGCCGGTGGGCGGCGGGAGATGACGGTCCGTCGGCGGCGCGGCGGCATCGGAGGGCGGGGCGCGGGTAGCCGGAGAGTGACGACTCCGCGCGATGTCCGTCACATCGTCACCGGGGGGCCACCGCCGCCCTCCGCCGCGTCACCGCAGGTAAACCCACGTCAACAATGAGTAAGACCTCGGTGAACCGGGCTCACCCGATGTGCGCTTCCCCCGGAGCCGCGAGTAATGTCCTCACCTGCACAGACTCATATCGCTCCCCTCGACATCGGAGGACCCGTTGTCCCGCTTCGCGCTCATCAAGGCAGTGCTCGGACCGATCATGCGCCTGATGTTCCGTCTTCGGGCGGAGGGTGTGGAGAACATCCCGGGCGAGGGCCCGGTCATCCTCGCGGGCAACCACCTGACCTTCATCGACTCGATGATCCTGCCGCTGGTCTGCGACCGTCAGGTCGTGTTCATCGGCAAGGACGAGTACGTCACCGGCAAGGGCTTCAAGGGCCGCCTGATGGCCTGGTTCTTCACCGGCGTCGGCATGGTCCCGGTGGACCGGGACGGCGCCAACGGCGGCGTCGCCGCGCTGATGACCGGCCGCCGCATCCTGGAGGAGGGCAGGATCTTCGGCATCTACCCCGAGGGCACCCGCTCCCCCGACGGCCGCCTCTACCGCGGCCGTACGGGCATCGCCCGCCTCACGCTGATGACGGGCGCCCCGGTGGTGCCGTTCGCCATGATCGGCACGGACAAGCTCCAGCCGGGCGGCTCGGGGATGCCGCGCCCCGGCCGGGTGACCGTGCGCTTCGGTGAGGCGATGGAGTTCTCCCGGTACGAGGGGATGGACCGGGACCGCTACGTGCTGCGGGCCGTGACCGACTCCGTCATGACCGAGGTCATGCGGCTGTCCGGCCAGGAGTACGTCGACATGTACGCCACCAAGGCGAAGGCGGCCTAGCTCAGGGCCGCCCGCCCGACGCGCGGCACGCGTCGGGCGACCGACCCCAGGTCACCGGGCGCCGGCTCAGCCGGCGCCCTCCAGCTTCTGCCCTCTCAGCAGGAACCACGCGGCCGCCGCCGTCGCCAGCAGGACCACCGCTCCCGCGCCCGAGGCCAGTTGCAGGCCGTGGACGAAGGCCTCACGGGCCGCCGTGAGCAGGGCCTCCGCCCGGTGCGGGGACATGCCCGCCGACGCCTGGACCGCCGCTCCCAGTGACTCGTGCGCCTGAGCCGGGGTGCCGGCCGGGCCGGTGAAGCCGCGGTAGACACCGGTCACGATGGAACCCAGCAGCGCGATGCCCAGGGCCGCGCCCAGTTCGTACGCCGTCTCGGAGACCGCCGAGGCGGCGCCCGCCTGGTCCCGGGGGACGCTGGAGAGGATGACGTCGGCCGTCACGGTGAAGGAGAAGCCGGCGCCGACACCGACCACCAGCAGCGCGGCGCCGAGGACCGGGTAGCCCGTCGACCGGCCGAGGGTCGTGAGCACGGCGAGCGCCACGCCGACGGCGGCCAGGCCGCCGGAGACCACCACGCGCACCGAGAGCCGGCGGGCCGCGCCGCCCGCCCCCCCCCCCCCCGCCCCCGCGCCGCCCCCGGCGGGCCGTTCGGCCAGGCCGGCCTCGAACGGGCTCCTGCCCTGCACCAGTTGCAGGTACTGGGAGAGGAAGAACACCAGGCCGGACATGCCGAGCACGGTCAGCAGGTCGGCGAGGACCGCACCGCTGAAGCCGCGGCGCCGGAACAGGCGCATGTCGAGCAGCGGGGCCGGCATGGTGAGCTGGCGGTACACGAAGCCGTACAGGGCACCGGCGCCCAGCAGGCCCGCGGCGGGCGTCAGCCAGGTGAGGCCGTGGGTCGCGGCCTCCTTGACCGCGTACACCAGGGCGATCATGCCGACGAGGGAGAGCACGACGCTGACCAGGTCCCACGGGCCGGGGTCGGGGTTGCGGGACTCGGGCAGGGTGCGGATGCCGACGAGCACGAGGACGGCCATCACCGGCAGGTTGATGAGGAAGACCGAGCCCCACCAGAAGTGTTCGAGCAGGAAGCCGCCGGCGATGGGCCCGACGGCCGTGCCGGCCGAGGCCGTCGCGCCCCAGATGCCGACGGCGAGGCTGCGCTCGCGCGGGTCGTGGAAGAGGTTGCGGATCAGGGCCAGGGTGGCGGGCATCAGGGTCGCACCCGCGACGCCGAGCAGCGCCCGCGCCAGGATCATGAACTCCGGTGTCGTCGCGTAGGCGTTGAGCACCGAGATCGCGCCGAACGCCGTCGCGCCGACGAGCAGGATGCGCTTGCGGCCGATGCGGTCGCCCAGGCTGCCCATGGAGACCAGCAGACCGGCGATGACGAAGGAGTAGACGTCACCGATCCACAGCAGCTGGGTGCCGGACGGTTCGAGGTCTTCGCTGATGTAGGGGGTCGCCAGGCCGAGGACGGTGGCGTCGACGGCCACCAGCAGCACGGCCAGGACGAGGACGGAGAGCGCGAGCCAGCGGCCCGGGCGCTTCTCCACCTCCGCCGCGCAGGCCGGCTGCAGGGTGCTGGTCATGATTCCTCTCTTCGTGGTGCGTCCGTGCGTCGAGCGCCGCCGAGCAGCAGCTCCACGACCATGTGGGTGAAGTCCTTGGGGGCCACGCGGCCCTCCGCGACCGCCCAGGCGCCGGAGGCCAGCAGGCCGTACAGCGCCTCGGTGAGCCAGGCCGGGGTGAGGTCGATCCGGAACTCGCCGGCCTCCTGGCCGCGCCGGAAGAGGCCGGTCAGGCGCTCGTCGATGCGGGCCCAGCCCTGGTTCTGCTGCTCGCCCTCGAACAGCTGGTTCTCGGTGTAGAGGAAGGCGAGCAGGGCGGCCGACGGCTCGATGGCCCGGACCAGGCGGCGCACCGCCTCACCGGCGGGGCCGTCGTCCAGACGGGCCGTGTCCAGAGCGGCCTCGCACTCCGCGATGCCGAGCGCTTCCAGCGCCCGTACGAGCGCGTCTCGCCCGGCGAAGCGGCGGTGCAGCGTGGCGCGGCTGATCCCGGCGGCCTTGGCGACCTCGTCCATGGTCGCCGTGGATTTGCGGGTCAGCAGGGCGGCTGCGCTGCGCAGCACGTGGTCACGATCCAAGGCCATGAGACAAGATTAGACCATGTGAGACGTCAATGTCTCACCATAGACATGTGTGACTCATTCCCGCTGGTCGGGAGACGGGTCAGTGCCAGGGAAGCTGTCCGCGCCGCTCCCAGTAGGCGCGCGGGTCCTCGGCCAGCGCGGCGAGGCGGGTGACCTGGTCCTCGTCCAGGTCCACGGCGGCCGCGTGGAGGTTGGAGGCGAGCTGGGTCAGGGTCGCTGCGCCGGAGAGGACGACGCCCGCCCACGGCTCGCGCAGGATCAGCGCGAGGGCGACGGCGTCGCAGCCGAGCGAGGTCTCCTCGGCGACGGCCCGCAGCGCGTCGGGCGCGTGCGGTGCGGCGAGCCTGCCGTTGGCCATGCCCTCCTTGACGAGGACGGTGAGCCCGGCGTCGTGCGCCTCGGCGAGCGCGGGTCCCGCCGAGGTCTCCAGGACGTTGTACGTCGACTGGACGGTACGGAAGAGGGGCTCGCCGTCGACGGTGACGGCGAGGGCCGCGCGGATCGCGTCGGCCTGGGCGGGGCCGCTGGTGGAGAAGCCCACGGTGAGCCCGCCCGCGGCGGCCTCGGCGAGCCGGGCGTGCAGCTCCTTGTCGGTGAGGGCCGGGCTGTCCGGGGTCACCGAGTGGATCTGGTAGAGGTCGAGGCGGTCGCCGAGCAGTTCGTCGGTCTCGGCGCGCTGCCGTTCGTAGGTCGCCGCGCTGTGGTCCTTCACCTCGTGCTTCTCGGCGTCGGTGGACCAGCCGGCGGTGTAGGTGTAGCCCCATTTGCTGCCGACGACGACGTCGTCGAGGTCGGGGCGGGCGTTCAGCCAGTCGGCGAGGAACTCCTCCGAACGGCCGTAGGACCGGGCCACGTCGATGTAGCGGACGCCCTGGGCGTAGGCGGCGTCGAGGAGTTCGTGGGTGCGCTCGCGCAGCGCGTCGACGCTGCGGTTCGCGCCGAGGTCCTGGTCCCGGCCGAGGTTGATGTAGCCGGGGCGGCCCACCGCGGCGAGGCCGAGGCCGATGTGGCAGGTGGGAGTGGTGGCGGTGGCCAGGCGGGCGAAGGGCATCGCTGGTTCCGTTCGGTCGGCTCCGTGCGGCTTGCGACCAACGTAACCCGCGACGCCCCGCGGATCCGCCCGAATCTCGGGCGGAGTGTGCGCTCAGTCCCGCTTCTTCGGCTTCTTCGCTTCCGCCCACGTGTGCTGGCCCGCCACGTCCGCCTTGACCTCGGCGAGCTGGACGGCGACCGCGCTGGGCGCCGTACCGCCGCGGCCGTCGCGGGAGGCGAGGGCGCCGGGGACGTTGAGGACGGAGCGGACCTCGGGGGTCAGATGCGCGGAGATCTTCGCGAACTGCTCGTCCGTCAGCTCGTCCAGCTCCTTACCCTCGGCCTCGGCGGCCTTCACGCACTCGCCGGCGACCTCGTGCGCGACCCGGAACGGCACGCCCTGCTTCACCAGCCACTCGGCGATGTCGGTGGCCAGCGAGAATCCGGCCGGGGCCAGCTCCTCCATGCGCTCGCGGTTGACGGCGAGTGTGGCGATCATGCCGGTGAAGGCGGGGAGCAGCACCTCCAGTTGGTCGCAGGAGTCGAAGACCGGCTCCTTGTCCTCCTGGAGGTCGCGGTTGTAGGCGAGGGGCAGGGCCTTGAGGGTGGCCAGGAGCCCGGTGAGGTTGCCGATCAGGCGCCCCGACTTGCCGCGCGCCAGTTCCGCGATGTCCGGGTTCTTCTTCTGCGGCATGATCGACGAGCCGGTGGAGAACGCGTCGTGCAGGGTCACGAAGGAGAACTCCTTCGTGTTCCAGATGATGATCTCCTCGGAGATCCGGGAGAGGTTCACCCCGATCATCGCGGTGATGAAGGCGAACTCGGCGACGAAGTCACGGGAGGCCGTACCGTCGATGGAGTTGCCGACGCTGCCGTGCTCGAAGCCGAGGTCCTCGGCGACCGCCTCCGGGTCGAGGCCCAGGGAGGAGCCGGCGAGCGCGCCCGAGCCGTACGGCGACACGGCCGTCCGCTCGTCCCACTGGCGCAGCCGTTCGGCGTCCCGGGAGAGGGACTGGACGTGGGCCAGGACGTGGTGCGCGAAGAGGACCGGCTGGGCGTGCTGGAGGTGGGTGCGGCCGGGCATCGCCACGTCCGGGTGGGCCTCCGCCAGGCCGATCAGGGCGTCCTGGAGCTCGGCGACGAGTCCGCCGATGATCCGGGCGTGGTCCCGCAGGTACATCCGGAAGAGGGTGGCGACCTGGTCGTTGCGGGAGCGGCCGGCGCGCAGCTTTCCGCCGAGGTCGGGACCGAGGCGCTCCAGGAGGCCGCGCTCCAGGGCGGTGTGGACGTCCTCGTCGGCGATGGTGCCGACGAACGAGCCGTCGGCGACGTCGGCCTCCAGCCGGTCGAGGCCGTCGAGCATGCGCGTCAGCTCGTCCTCGGTGAGCAGGCCCGCCTTGTGCAGTACACGCGCGTGGGCCCGCGAACCGGCGATGTCGTAGGGCGCGAGCCGCCAGTCGAAGTGGACGGACGCGGACAGCTTCGCCAGGGCCTCGGCGGGACCGTCGGCGAAACGGCCGCCCCAGAGCCGTACGTCACCGCTGTTGCTGCTCACTTGCGCTGCTCCTAGAGAGATACGGACGGAGGGATACGGACGCTCACTGCCGCGTTGCCATGCATGAGTATGCAGAACTCTGCATGATTCGTCAATCGACGATCCGGTTGAACGGCAGCAATCGCTTTCCCGTATCCCCCACCGAGCACCGGCGCCGCAGTGTTCGACGACCACCCCCGACCCAAGTGAGGCAGTCGCATGTCCAGGGCACTTCCGAAGTACAACAAGCGTCGTGTGGCGATCATCGGCGGAGCCGCCGCAGTGGCGCTCTCGGGCGCGGTGATCGCCGGTACGGCTCTCGCCGGACAGCCGGCCAAGGGCGGCGGCGCCCAGAACGCGCGCACCCTGACGGACCCCGGCACCATCTCCTGCCCGGACGTCGCCTCCAGACTGCCCGCGGTCCCCGCGTCCGCGAAGGCCGAGGTCGACCGCAACCTCACCCTCCTCAAGACCCAGATCCAGGAGGCCGACACCCGGCTGAAGAACACCGTGGGCCAGGGCGGACCCAACTTCGTCAACAACGCCATCCTCGGCCCCCTCAAGGACAAGCGGATCTCCACCATCGACCGCATCGCCATCGCCATCGGCCGCAAGGGCACCAAGCCGGCCGGTCTGGACGCGCTGGCGCCGTGCGCGCTGAACGCGGCCGGGGGCGCGACCGCGGGCGGCGGGCGGGCGCAGGCCACGGCCACCCCGGGAAGCGGGGCGAACCAGCAGGCCGGCGGCGGGGCGGCGGCCGGTGACGGCGCCGCGGTGGGCACCATCTCCTGCCCGGACGTCGCCTCCGGACTGCCCGCGGTCCCCGCGTCCGCGAAGGCCGAGGTCGACCGCAACCTCGCCCTCCTCAAGACCCAGATCCAGGAGGCCGACACCCGGCTGAAGAACACCGTGGG
>NZ_JAJSZC010000019.1:34332-42372 GCF_036815105.1 Streptomyces sp. IBSBF 3136 | reverse complement strand
CGCCATCGCCATCGGCCGCAAGGGCACCAAGCCGGCCGGTCTGGACGCGCTGGCGGCCTGCACGCTCACCAAGTGAGCTGACGGGCGCCGCGGCCGCCCCGTGACAAGCGCCGGCCGGGGCGGCCGCGGTGGTCCGCGAGGCTTCGCGGAACCCGTCAATTCGACAGACGGCCGAAGAAGTCACCCAGATAATCGTCAGACATGGGAAAGACTTATGAGCGCATAGACGGCAGGCTCCGCACGTTCATCGAGGAGCAGCCCCTCTTCTTCACCGCGACCGCTCCCCTTTCCGGTGACGGCACGGTCAACCTCTCCCCCAAGGGGCTCCGCGGCTCCTTCGCCGTGCTCGACGAACTCACCGTCGCCTACCTCGACTTCGCCGGGTCCAACGCCGAGACCATCGCGCACCTGCGGGAGAACGGCCGGATCACCCTGATGTGGTGCGCCTTCCCGGCCCGCCGAACATCGTGCGCGTCCACGGGCGGGGCGAGCCGGTCTTCCGCGACGACCCGCGTTTCCCCGGGCTGCTCGCCCGCTTCCCGGACATCGACCCGGGCAGCCACGGACTGCGCGCGATCATCGTCGTCCATGCCGACCTGGTCCGGGACACCTGCGGCTACGCCGTCCCCTTCATGGCCTACGAGGAGGACCGCGACCTGCACGGCAAGCGCTTCGCGCGGGAGGACGACGCCTCGCTGAGCGCGTACTTCACCAAGAAGGAGCACATCGCGACGAGCCTGGACGGACTACCCGGGCTGCCGCTGCCGCTCCCGCCCTCTAGCGTCTGAGCCATGCGCCCCGCCGCCGTCGCCGCCCTCGTGTCCCTGTCCGCCATCGCCCTGCTCGGTCTCGCGCCGGGCACCGGGTCCGTGCCGCTGCCCGCGCGGATGGCGGACACCGGTGGCGGCAGCCAGTTGATCACCGCCGAGGCCCCGGCCGCCGACTCCACCTCCGGGACGGTCACCTGGTGGGACCTGCGCGACGGGCAGTGGGTCCAGGCCGGTACGGCGCCGGCCCGGTTCGGGGCCAAGGGGCTGGTGGAGGGCGAAGCCCGCAAGCAGGGCACGAACACCACACCGACCGGGCTGTACGGCCTTCCGTTCGGCTTCGGGATCAAGGCTGCCCCGGCGGGCACCCGCGTCACCTACCGCCCGGTGCGGCAGAGCTCGTGGTGGTGCGAGGACACCGCGTCCACGGCGTACAACCGGTGGGTCGACCCCCTCCCGGCCGACTGTCGGGCCGCCGAGTCCGAGCAGCTCATCTCCTACACGACGCAGTACGCCCACGGGCTCGTCGTCGGCTTCAACTACGACCGGCCCGTGCGCGGGCGCGGGGCCGGGATCTTCCTTCACGTGAACGGGCGCGCGGCGACCGCCGGGTGCGTGTCCGTGCCGGAGGACGCGATGCGGCGGATCCTGACCTGGGCGGACCCCGGCAGGCAGCCGCACATCGCGATCGGGACCACGGACGGCGGGACGGCGATCACCCGCTACTGACGTCGCCCAGCGGCAGCAGGACGGTGAACGTCGTCGCCCCCGGCCGGCTGTCCAGCACCACCCTGCCGCCGTGCGCCTCCACCACGGCCGCCACGATCGACAGGCCCAGGCCCGCGCCGCCGCCGGAGGCGTCCGGACGGCGACGGTGCTCGGCCCGGGTGAAGCGCTCGAAGACGCCCGGCCGCAGGTCCTCGGGCACGCCCCGGCCGTCGTCGTGGACGGACAGGCGTGCCGTGCCCGCCCCTGTCCCGGTCCCGGTCCCGGGAACCTCCCCGCTCTCCGAGGCCCTGTCACCGTCGGCGGCCGTCCCGGTGAACCCGGTCTTCGCGTCTTCCCCCGGTCCGCCGGTCTCCCCGGTTGTCCCGGCGTCCAGGGTGACCGTGACCTTCGTGCCCGCGGGTGTGTGCAGCCGCGCGTTGGCCAGCAGGTTGGCCAGCACCTGGTGCAGCCGGTGCGTGTCGCCGGGCACCGTCACCGGTTCCTCCGGGAGGTCCAGCGCCCAGCGGTGGTCGGGGCCCGCCGCCCGGGCGTCCGTCACCGCGTCCAGGACCAGACGGGTCAGGTCGACCGGACCGCGCTCCAGCGGGCGGCCGGCGTCCAGACGGGCCAGCAGCAGCAGATCGTCCACCATCTCGCCCATGCGGGAGGACTCGGCGGCGATGCGCTCCAGGGCCCGGGTCACCTGGGCGGGCACCGGACCGGGGTGCAGCAGCGCCAGTTCCGCGTGGCCGCGCACCGAGGCGACCGGGGTGCGTAGCTCGTGGCTGGCGTCGGCGGCGAATCGGCGCAGCCGCTCCTCGCTCGCGTGCCGCTTGGTCAGGGCGTCCTCGACATGCCCCAGCATGCGGTTGAAGGCGCCGGCCACCCGGCCGACCTCACCGCGCGGGTCGGTCTCCGGGGCCCTGGCGGGCAGCGCGACCACGCCGCTGGCCAGCGGCAGCTCACTGACCCGGGTGGCGGTGGCCGCGACCCGGCTCAGCGGGCGCAGCGACCAGCGGACCCACAGGGCCCCGGCCACGCCGGTCACCACGAGCGCCAGACCGAAGACGATCCCGGCCACCAGTTCGAGCCGGTGGACGGTGGCCTCGACCGGCTCCAGCGGCAGGCCGGAGATCAGCACGTCCCGGTCCCGGCCCGCCGAGGCGACCACCCGGTAGTCGCCGAGGGCCGAGAGGTCGACGGTGTGGGGTCTGCCGTCGGCCGGCACGGAGGCGAGCCGCGCGCGGTCGGCGGCGGTCAGGTCGACGTCCAGGTCGGCGGAGGGGTCGCCGGAGCGGATCAGGCCCTTGTGGGTGACCCGGCCGTCCAGCAGGCGGGCGCCGAAGGTGCCGGTGGCCAGGCGGCGGGTGTCGCCGTGCTCGTCGCCGTCGTGGTCGTCGGGCAGCACGCCCTTGTGCTCCAGGCTCTCCGGGAACCGGGTGCCGACCTGGGCGAGCTGTTCGTCCAGGCGCTGGGTCAGGAAGCCGTTCAGCTCGACGACCGCGGCGAGTCCCACGGCCGCGCAACTCACCGCGAGCAGGACCACCAGGCCGAAGGTGAGCCGGGCGCGCAGGGTGCGGGGGCGGGGCAGCCGCCGTACCCGTCTCACCGGGCCACCGGTTTCAGGACGTAGCCGGACCCGCGCACCGTGTGGATCATGGGTTCGCGCCCCGCGTCCACCTTCTTGCGCAGGTAGGAGATGTACAGCTCGACCACATGGGCCCGACCGCCGAAGTCGTAGGACCAGACCCGGTCGAGGATCTGCGCCTTGCTGAGGACACGGCGCGGGTTGCGCATGAGGAAGCGCAGCAGCTCGAACTCGGTCGGCGAGAGCTCGATCAGCTCGCCACCCCGGGTCACCTCGCGGGCCTCCTCGTCCATGACGAGGTCGCCGACGACCAGCCGCGGGCCGTCCTCCTGCTGCCGTGCCATGCCCGCCCGGCGCAGCAGGCCGCGCAGCCGGGCGACCACCTCCTCCAGGCTGAACGGCTTGGTGACGTAGTCGTCGCCGCCCGCGGTGATCCCGGCTATCCGGTCCTCGACCGCGTCCCGTGCGGTCAGGAAGAGGACGCAGACCTCGGGGCTCACCTCGTGCAGCCGGCGCAGCACGGCGAAGCCGTCGGTGTCCGGAAGCATCACGTCGAGGACGACGGCGTCGGGCAGCAGCTCGCGCGCCGCGGTGAGCGCCGAGGCTCCGTCACCGGCCGCGCGCACCTCCCAGCCCTCGTAGCGCAGGGCGCCGGTGAGCACCTCGGCGAGATCGGGGTCGTCGTCGACGACGAGGACGCGCAGGGGCGCGCCGTCGGGGCGGGTGAGGGCGGGGCGGCCGGAGCGGGTCGTGTTCATCGCGCCTACCAGCATCCCTCGTCGGCCGGACGGCCGGCCGCCCGCCCTCCTCTGAGTGCCCTCTGAGTGATCGGGCAGCTCTCTGAGATCTCTCTGAGAAAGCCGCCGGGAACCGCCCGCGCGGGCCCTTTTCAGAGGTCGCTCAGAACTTCGGCCCGCACAGTGGCATGGCTGACGGACGAAGGGAACCGCACCGATGACCACCGTGGATACGAGGCGGACGATACCGCCCCTGCCGGGGACCGCACGGCGTTCCCCCGCGGGAGCGGTGCTGGCCGTGCTGTGGACGGGGGCGGCGGCCGTGGTCGCGCTCTGGTGGGCGGGCACCGGGTCCGTGGTCGGCACGGCGGGCTGGCTGACCGGGGCCGGGCGGATCGCCGGACTGCTGTGCGGGTACGCCTGTGCGGTGCTGGTGGGCCTGATGGCCCGGGTGCCGCTGCTGGAGAACCGGGTGGGCTCGGACCGGGTGGCGCGCTGGCACGCGATGGCCGGCCGGTACACGATCTGCCTGCTCGTCGCGCACGTCGTCCTGATCCTCACCGGGTACGCCGCCCAGGATCGGGCCTCGCTGTGGCACGAGACGGTCACCGTGGTGCTGGACTACCCGGACATGCTGAAGGCCACCGCCGGCACGGTGATCCTGTTCGCGGTCGGCATCACCTCCGCACGGGCCGCCCGCCGCCGCACCAGCCACGAGTTCTGGTACTACGTCCACCTGCTCACCTACGCGGCCGTGTTCCTGGCGTTCTTCCACCAGCTGACGCTGGGCGAGCAGTTCAGCGGCGCTCCGGTCGCCACCGCTGTCTGGTACGTGCTGTACCTCGGGGTGGCCGCGCTGGTGGTGTGGTTCCGGATCCTCGCCCCCGTCCGGCTCAACCGCCGCCACCGGCTGCGCGTGGAGTCGGTGCAGCAGGAGGCGCCGGGCGTGCACTCGGTCGTCGTGCGCGGCCGGCACCTGGACGAACTGGGCGCACGCCCGGGGCAGTTCTTCCGCTGGCGGTTCCTCGGCGAGGGCATGGGCTGGACGTCGACGCCGTACTCCCTGTCGGCGCCGCCGCGTCCGGACCTGATGCGCATCACGGTGAAGGCGCTCGGCGACCACAGCGCGGCCGTGTCCCTGCTCCGGCCCGGCACCAGGGTGTGGGCGGAGGGTCCGTACGGCTCCCTGACCGCGGACCGTGCCGCCTCCCGGCAGTCCCTGCTGATCGCGGCCGGGGTGGGTGTCACCCCGCTGCGGGCGCTGTTCGAGACGCTGCCCGGCGAGGTCACGCTGCTCTACCGGGCGCGCTCGGCCGAGGACCTGGCGCTGGGCGGCGAGCTGGAGGCGATCGCCCGCCGGCGCGGCGGCCGGGTGCTGTACGCGCTGAACGGGCCGCGGGGCGAGCGTCCTGACCTCACGGCCGGGTCCCTGCGGGCCACCTTCCCCGGGCTGGCCGGCCACGACGTCTACATATGCGGGCCGCACGGTTTCGCGCGGGACGTGTACGAGGCGCTGCGGGCGTCCGGGGTCCCGGACCGCCGTATCCACCACGAGTCGTTCGAGCTGTGAGGCCGCTGAAGTGCACGCGTTGAGGAAGAACCGACCGCTCCGCCGGATCGTGCTGGCCGGCGCCGCCACCGTCTCCGGGATGGTGCTGCTGCTGTCCCTGAAGCCGCACACGAGTCCCGGGCTCGCCGTGGGCTCCGCCGCGCCGGCCCCGCGCAGTGCCGCGAGCGCCCCGGCCGGGTCCGGCGGCTCGTCCGGGAGTTCGTCCGGCAGCTCCGGGAGCACCGGCTCCAGCACCTCGAAGTCCGTCACCGGGGACACCGTCCAGACCCGCTGGGGTCCGGTCCAGGTGCGGGTGACGATCAAGGGCGGAAAGCTCACCGAGGTGACGGCGGTCCAGTACCCGCGGGACAACCCGCGCGACCAGGAGATCAACAGCTACGCGCTGCCCCAACTGCGGCGCGAGGCGCTGGCCGCGCAGAGCGCGGACATAGACATGGTCTCGGGCGCCACGTACACCAGCACCGGCTACCAGCAGTCGCTCCAGTCCGCGCTGGACTCCGCGGCCGGCTGAACACTCGGCGCATGCGGCACGTATCTGTGGGCCGACGGTCAAGTCCCCCGGAGGAACCGTGACCACCACGCTCGCAGGCGGACGTGCCGCCCGCCGCCAGACGATGCGCCGCATCCGCCCGCGCCGCTCCCCGGCCGTACCGCTGTTGCTGGCGGTCTGGGCCGGCGCGGCGGCCGTGCTGTGGCTCTGGTGGCACAACACCCCCTCGATCGCCGACGACAACGGCCGCATCCTGAACGCGGGCCGGATCACCGGCCTGCTGGCCGGCTACCTGATGGCGCTGGTCGTGCTGCAGATGGCGCGGGTGCCCGCGCTGGAACGGCGCGTCGGCTCCGACCGGGTGGCCCGCTGGCACGCGATGAGCGGCCGGTACACGCTCTGCCTGGTCGTCGCGCACGTCTTCCTCACCATGTGGGGCTACGCGCTCCAGGCGGGCAAGTCGCTCGGCGACCTCGTCCAGCAGACCGTCGACTCCGTCGAGCAGCTGCCCGACATGGGCAAGGCCGCGATCGGCACCGGCCTGTTCGTGCTCATCGGCCTGAGCTCGATCGGCGGTGTCCGCCGCCGGCTGCCGTACGACACCTGGTACCACGTGCACCTGCTCACGTACGCGGCGGTGTTCCTGACGTTCTGGCACCAGATCACCACCGGCAACGACTTCGCGGTCGAGCCCACCGCCAAGACCTTCTGGTACGCGCTGTACGGCGTCGTCTCCGCGCTCGTGGTCTGGTACCGGATCATCACCCCGGTGCGGCTGAACCTCCGTCACCGGATGCGGGTGGAGGCGGTCATCGAGGAGACGCCGGGCATCGTGTCGGTCCTGATCGGCGGCCGGAAGCTGCACCGGATGGGCGCGGAGGCCGGCCAGTTCTTCCGCTGGCGGTTCCTGGCACCCGAGATGCGGTTCAGCTCGCACCCCTACTCGCTGTCCGCGGCGCCCCGCCCCGACATGCTGCGTATCACCGTGAAGGCGATCGGCGACCACAGCGCCCGGCTGCGCGAGCTGACGCCGGGCACCCGGGTGTGGGCGGAGGGACCGTACGGGGCGCTCACCGCGCAGCGGCGCAGCCGGGGCAAGGTGCTGCTGGTCGCGGGCGGCGTCGGCATCACGCCGATGCGGGCGCTGTTCGAGACGCTGCCCGGGGCGGCCGGTGACATCACCCTGCTCTACCGGGCCAACACCACCCAGGACCTGGCACTGTGGGACGAGCTGGCCGCGATCGCCGAGGAGCGGGGCGCCCGGCTGATGTACGCGGTGAACAGCCCCGACGGCGAGCGGCCGGACATCTCCGCGGAGAACCTGGAACGGAAGATCCCGGACATCGACCGCCACGACGTCTTCATGTGCGGCCCGCCCGGGTTCGCGCAGACGGTGTACGAGGCACTGCGCGGCGCGGGGGTCCCCGCGCGCCGTATCCACCACGAGTCGTTCGAGATGTGAGCGGGAGCTGCTGAGCGATGAGGAAGAGCCACCCCATTCGGCGCGTCGTGCTGGCCACCGCCGCCACCGTGTCCGGTGTCGTGCTGCTGCTGTCGCTGAAGCCCGCCTCGGACCCGGCCGCCGCGTCGGCGGCGGGCGCGGCGCCGCAGCGGACGGCGCCCGGGCAGCAGACGCCGCAGGGCGGTCAGCAGGGCGGCGCGCAGGCCGCCGCCGGCTCCGGCACGGTGACCGGTGACGCCGCGCAGACCCAGTACGGGACGGTGCAGGTACGGCTGACCGTCGCCGGCGGGAAGATCACCAAGGCGGAGGCGGTGCAGGCGCCCAAGGGCGGCCTCAGCGACCAGAAGACCCAGCTCGCCGTGCCCAAGCTCAACCAGGAGGCCGTGGCGGCGCAGAGCGCGCAGATCGACGCGGTGTCCGGGGCGACGTACACGAGCACCGGGTACAAGAAGTCCCTCCAGTCCGCGTTGGACAAGGTCAAGGCATCCTCGGCCGGGTCCTCCGGCTCCGCGGGTTACGGCGGGTCCTCGGGTTCGGCGGGTTCCGGCGGGTCCTCGGGGGCGGCCCAGGCCCGCACGGTCACCGGCAAGGTCGCGCAGACGCAGTACGGACCGGTGCAGGTGCGGATCACGGTCGCCGGCGGGAAGATCACCAAGGCGGAGACGGTGCAGGCGCCCAAGGGCGGCCTCAGCGACCAGAAGACCCAGCTCGCCGTGCC
>NZ_JAJSZC010000019.1:0-34232 GCF_036815105.1 Streptomyces sp. IBSBF 3136 | reverse complement strand
CAAGCTCAACCAGGAGGCGGTGGCCGCCGGGAACGCGGGCATCGACGCCGTCTCCGGCGCCACCTACACCAGCACCGGCTACAAGCAGTCGCTCCAGTCGGCGCTCGACCAGGCCGGTGGCTGACGCGGTGCCCGAGCCGGCCGAGGCTCCCGCGGCGCTGCGGCACGCGGAGGAGGTCATGGGGACCGTCTTCTCCTTCGACGTGCGCGGCGGCCGCCCGGACGCGGTGCGGCAGGCGCTGCGGGAGGCGGTCGCGGGCCTGCACCGCGTCGACGCCCTCTTCTCCACCTACCGCGAGGACAGCGAGGTGTCCCGGCTCGCCCGGGGCGAGCTGGGTGTGGCCGAGTGCGCCCCCGAGGTCGCCGAGGTGCTGGACCTGGCGGCCGAGGCCGAGCGGATGAGCGAGGGCTGGTTCAGCACCCGGTACCAGGGGGTGCTCGATCCGACCGGCATCGTCAAGGGCTGGTCGGCGGAGCGGGCGGCGCGGCTGCTGGCGGCGGTCGACGGCGTGTGCGGGGTCAGCGTGAACGGCGGCGGTGACGTCCAGATGCTGGGCGCGCCGGAGCCGCAGCGGCCCTGGCGGGTCGGGGTGTCCGACCCGCTGCGCCCCGGCGGGCTGGCGGCGGTGATCTCGGCGGCGGGCGTGGCCGAACTCTCCGTGGCGACCTCCGGCACGGCCGAGCGGGGCGCGCACATCGTGGACCCCCGCACGGGCCGCCCGGCGGTGACCGACCTGGTGTCGGTGACCGTGGTGGGCCCCCGGCTGACCTGGGTGGACTGCTGGGCCACGGCCGCGTTCGCGATGGGCTCGCGGGCGGGTCTCGCCTGGCTGGAGTCGCTGCCAGGGGTGGAGGCGCTGCTGATCACGGCCGGCGACGAGGTCCGGTGCACCGGGGGGCTGGCGGCACGTCTCGGCTGACGGCACCTCCTTCACCACCCTGGCAGTCATGCCTTTTTTGCCGGAATCGCCGTGAAAGACATCCAAGTTCCGTTCTGAGACGTAATCCATGTAGAGAGTTTCAGGAGGAACGACATGGCCATCTTCAGCAAGCTCATGCCCGCCAGGCGCGGGGGCCGCAACGACGACTCGTCGAACAATGGTTCCGGGCATGGCCACGGCGACCACAACCGCGGCAGCGGACACGGTCACGGGGACCACGGAGACCACGGCGGCCACGGAGACCACGGAGACCACGGCGGCCACGGCGGCCACGGCGGCCACGGCGGCTACTGAGCACACCCGGAGGCTGAGCGGACCGGAGACACGATGTTCCGGTCCGCTCGGCCGACGTCCGAGGAGCATCTGTGACGGCGCATCCGCTGCGGCGCCTGCTGTCGGTGGGTGAGCCTTCCGACACTGTGGTGGCCCCCGCTCCCCCGGTGCCCCCGGCCGCCGTGTTCCGGCGGTTCTGGCCCTACACCCGCGGGTGGCGGCGCTGGCTGCTGCCCATCGTCTTCTTCAGCCTGGTCGGCCCCCTCGTGGACGCCGCCGAGATCTGGCTTTTCAAGATCGTCGTGGACGACGTGCTCGTCCCCCGGGATCTGCGGCCGTTCCTGTGGATCGCACCGGCCTACCTGGGGCTGGTACTCGTCTCCGGCGTTCTCGGCTTCGCGGACGACGTGTCGTCCACCTGGGTGAGCGAACGCTTTCTGCTGTCCCTGCGCGCCGACGTGTTCCGGCACGTGCAGGGCCTGTCGCTGGGCTTCTTCGAGCGCCGACGGCTCGGGGACGTGCTCTCACGGGTCACCGGAGACGTCGACTCCGTCGAGACGTTCCTGCTCTCGGGCGTGGCGGACGCCCTCTACTACGTGATCCGGCTCGGGGTCTTCCTCGGCCTGCTCCTCTATCTGCGTTGGGACCTCACCCTGCTCGCCCTCTTCATCGTGCCGCTGTTCTGGGCCGCCGGCCGGCACTTCTCGCGGCTGATCAAGGACGCCTCGCGCGAACGCAGGCGGCTGAGCGGCTCGGTCAGCGCGATCGCCGAGGAGTCCCTGAGCAACGTCGCCCTCGTGCAGGCGTACAACCGGCAGGGGTGGGAGGAGCGCCGGTTCGAGCGCGAGAACACCGGCCGGTTCCGGGCGGCGATGGCCTCGGCGCGGATCCGCGCGGTGTACGGGCCCGTCGTCGAGGTCATCGAGGTGGCCGGCGGCCTGGCCGTCATGGGCCTCGGCACCTGGAAACTGACCCAGGGCCAGCTCACCCTGGGCGGGCTGTTGGTGTTCCTGGCGCTGATCGGCAAGCTCTACAGCCCGGTGCGGGGTCTGTCCCGGCTCGGCACCACCTTCTACGCGGCCTCCGCGTCCGCGGAACGGATCATCGAGCTGCTGGACCAGCGGCCGCAGGTGGCCGAGTCCCCCGATGCCCGGCGGGTCGGCCGGGCCCGCGGGGACGTGCGGTTCGACGGCGTCTGCTTCCGCTACCCCGACGCCGGGTCCTGGGCCCTGTCGGACGTGTCCTTCCACGCGGCACCCGGCGAGACGCTCGCGCTGGTCGGGGCGAGCGGTGCGGGCAAGTCGACGGTGGCCAAGCTCCAGTTGCGCTTCTACGACCCCGACCAGGGCGCGGTCCGGCTGGACGGGACGGATCTGCGGGACCTGACCCTGTCCGGCGTGCGGGAGAACGTCGCCGTGGTGCTTCAGGAGACGCTCGTCTTCCACGGGACCGTACGGGAGAACATCGCGTACGGCCGGCCGGAGGCGACGGAGGCGGAGATCGTCGAGGCGGCGCGCGCCGCGGACGCGCACGACTTCATCGAGCTGCTCCCGCAGGGCTACGACACCCTGGTCGGCCAGCGCGGCCGGACGCTCTCCGGCGGCCAGTGCCAGCGCCTGGCCATCGCCCGCGCGATGATCAGGGACGCGCCCGTGCTGCTGCTCGACGAGCCGACCAGCGGGCTGGACGCCGGCTCGGGCCGGCGGATCATGGACCCGCTGCGGCGGCTCATGGACGGGCGCACGACGATCGTCATCTCGCACAACCTGATGACCGTGCGGGACGCCACCCGGATCGTGGTGCTCGACCACGGCCGGGTCGCCGAGCACGGTGCCCACGACGAACTGCTCCGGCACGGGGGGCCGTACGCCCGGCTGCACCGGCTGAACGGCACGGCCGACGCCGGGGCCCCGGGAACGGTGCTGTCGTGAGCGTCCGCACCGCCGGGACGGCCCCGCCGCTGGCACCGGGCACGAGGCCGGTCGCCGGCTACCGGGTCCTGGCCCACCTGGCGCGCACCACCTGGCTGGACGTCTACGACGCGTGGAGCGACGAACGGTACTGCCGGTGCGTGCTCAAGACGGTGCGCTCCGACCTCCGCGGCGAGGACTGGCTGGTCCGGCGGCTGCTGCGGGAGGGGCGGTGGCTGCGGGAGTTCACGCATCCGCACCTGGTGCGCGCCTACGAGACCTTCGAGTCGCCTGAACCGCTGGTCGTCCTGGAGACGCTGACCGGCGAGATGCTGTCCCACCTCGTCGACCGGCTGCGGCACCGGCCGGCCGCGGGCGACGTGGCAGTGCTCGGGGTCCAGCTCTGCTCGGCGATCCACTACCTGCACGGACGCGGGCTGCTGCACCTGGACGTCAAGCCGTCCAACGTGGTGGTGGAACGCGGCCACGCGAAACTGCTCGACCTGAGCCTCGCGCGGCCGCCCGGTCCCGCGCCCGCGGGTCTTGGCACGTGCGGCTATCTCGCGCCCGAGCAGGCCCGGGGCGGGCCGCTCACGGCCGCCGCCGACGTGTGGGGCATCGGCGTCACCCTGTTCGAGGTGGCCTGCGGCGAGCCGCCGTTCGGCCGGCCCGCAGCGCCTGCCCGACCACTGGTGCGAAGCGCGCCCCCGGTCAGTTCCCGGCGCCGGCTGCCCGCCGCCCTCGCGGCCGCCGTGGACTCCTGTCTGCGCACCGACGCCGCGTCCCGGCCCACGGTCGCCGAGCTGTCCACCGCCCTGGAGGCGGCCCTGACCGTCCCGCAGCGTCCGACTCCCGGCCCCTGAGGCCGCACGGCCCCGCGTCGGTCCGGTCGGTCCGGTCGGTGGGTCGGTCCGGTCGATGGGTTCGGTGAGTCCGGGAGGTCAGTCCACGGGTGTGACCACGTGGGCCGTCTGCAGGTGTGCCTTGGCGAGGACGGTGCCGTCCGGCGAGGTCACGCGGGCGCCGGAGACCGACGCGGGGTCCACGTGCGCCGAGCCGCCCCAGTCGCCGCGCCCGTCGCGCAGCCAGAAGTCGCCGGCGCGGACGGTGGTGCCGTCGGGGCGCTCCAGGAGGCAGGTGACCTTACCGCTGTAGGGGGTGCCGGACCCGTCGAGCGCGACGGTCATGAAGATCCAGCCGGGGGTGCCGGGATGGGCGTACACCTCGCCCGCCGGCGCCCCGCCGCGCGCGGCGGCGGTCATGTCCCCGACCAGGACGGGCTCGACCGCGACGGGGGCCGGAGGCGAGGCGGTGATCTCCTCGACGGCGCTGCCCAGCGCCCAGCTCGCGAAGCCGAAGGCGACCGCGAGCGCGGCCACGATCGACGCGAGCCGCAGCCGGGCCCGGCGCGCGTGAACGCGCGCGCCCTGCTGGGCGTGGGCGTGTCGCGCCTCGTGCGCGCCCGCATCGTGCGCGATGCCGCGCGCCACCCGGGACTCGAAGCCCAGCGGCGGCTCGTGGTCCGGCAGCAGGTCGAGCAGCTTGTCGGCGGCGACACACAGGTCCCCGACGTACTCACGGCAGTCGGCGCACCGGTCGAGATGGGCGAGCGCGGCCGCGCGTTCCCGGCCCGGCAGGACCCCGAGCGCCAGCTCGGCGCCCGCCTCCCGCAACTCCTCGCAGGTCACGTCGTTCGACATGGTCGCCTCGCTTCTACGATGCGAGCGCGGTCCGCAGTTTCCCCATGGCCGCCCTGATGCGCGTCTTGGCGGTGCCCAGCGGGATCTTCTCCGCCTCGGCGACCTGCTGGGCCGTCATTCCGTACACTCCTGCCATCACCAGGGCACGGGCCTGTTCCCGCGGCAGCTGCGCGACCGCGGCCCGGAGCAGGGCCGAGGCCTCGTCGGCCAGCGCCCACCGCTCGGGGGTCTCGGTGACGACACCCAGCAGCGCGTCGAGGTCCTCGGGTGCCACCGGCTCCGTGCGACGCGCACGGACGGCGTCGATGGCGAGGTTGTGCGCGATGGTCGTCAGCCAGGTCGTGACCGACCCGCGGCGCGAGTCGTAGATCTGCGCGTGCCGCCACGCACGTTCGAACGTCTGCTGGGCGATGTCCTCGGCGAGCTGTGGATCCCGGGTGACCGCCATGGCCACTCCGAAGACCCGGTGCTGGAACCTCCGTACAAAGGTGACGGCGAGTTCCGGATCACCGGTGGCCAGCCCGGACAGCAGTGCCTCGTCCGGGAGACGGCCGACGGGGAACCGGAAACCCGACACACCTCTGTATACGGCCGGGCGCCGCCAGGAGATTGCCCGGCCGCCGGGGAAGATCACAGATCCATTCTCCGCCGACGGGCCCGGTCCCGCACGCGGGTCAGTGCCCGTTCTGCGCCAGTCGCAGCAGATGCTCCGCCAGGGCCTGTCCCCCGGTGGGGTCGCGGCTGATCAGCATCAGCGTGTCGTCACCGGCGATGGTGCCGAGGATGTCGTGCAGTTCGGCCTGGTCGATGGCCGAGGCGAGGAACTGGGCGGCCCCCGGCGGGGTGCGCAGGACCACCAGGTTCGCGGATGCCTCGGCGGAGATGAGCAGTTCCTGGGACAGGCGCCGCATCCGCTCCTCCTTGGCCGACTCCCCCAGCGGGGCGCGGGGCGTGCGGAACCCGCCCTCGCTCGGCACCGCGTAGATCAGGTCGCCGTCGTTGTTGCGGATCTTGACCGCGTTCAGCTCGTCGAGGTCCCGGGACAGCGTCGCCTGGGTGACGCTCAGCCCGTCGTCGGCGAGGAGTTTCGCCAACTGGCTCTGGGAGCGCACCGGTTGCCGGTTGAGGATGTCCACGATCCGCCGGTGGCGCGCGGTGCGGGTCTGCGGCACGGCCGGGCCGTTGCCCGCCGCCTGCTCATGGTCCTGCGCCTGGCTCATCGTCGTCTCATTCTCCGGATCGTCCGTCCCCGCCCACCGGGCTCGCTGCGTCGAGGATGCCGGGCAGCGCCCGCAGGAAGGCGCCTGTCTCGTCGTCGCGCAGGTTCAGCGGCGGCATGAGCCGCACGACGTCGGGAGCGGGCGCGTTCACCAGGAACCCGGCCTCCTGAGCCGCCTGCTGCACCTGTGCTGCGTGCGGCCCGGTGAGCACGATACCCAGCAGGAGGCCCGCGCCCCGGACATAATCGATCATCGGATGGCCCAGGGCCTCGATTCCGTCGCGCAGCGCCTCGCTCTGCCGCTTCACGTTGTCGAGCAGGCCCTCGTCCGCGATGGTGTCGAGGACGGCGAGCCCCGCGGCGCAGGCGACCGGGTTGCCGCCGAAGGTCGTCCCGTGCTGGCCGGGCCCGAGCAGCTCGGCGGCCCGGCCGAAGGCCACGGTGGCGCCGAGCGGGAGTCCGCCGCCGAGCCCCTTGGCGAGCGTGACCACGTCGGGCAGCACGCCCTCGTGGGCCTGGTACTCGAACCAGCCGCCGGTACGGCCGATGCCGGTCTGCACCTCGTCCAGGACGAGCAGCGCCCCGGTGGCCGCGGTGATCGCGCGGGCCGCCTTGAGGTAGCCGGCCGGGGGCACCACGACGCCGTTCTCGCCCTGGATCGGCTCGATGACGACGAGCGCCGTCTCCTCGGTGACCGCGGCGGCGAGCGCCTGGGCGTCGCCGTAGGGGACGTGGGTGACGTCGCCGGGCAGCGGCAGGAAGGGCTCCTGCTTGCCGGGCTGTCCGGTGAGCGCGAGGGCGCCCATGGTCCGGCCGTGGAAGCCGCCCTGGGTGGCGACCATGTGGGTGCGCCCGGTCAGCCTGCCGATCTTGAAGGCGCCCTCGTTGGCCTCGGCGCCGGAGTTGCAGAAGTAGACCCTGCCGTCCCGGCCGAACAGCTGGAGGAGCCGTTCGGCCAGGGCTACGGGCGGCTCGGCGACGAAGAGGTTCGAGACGTGGCCGAGCGAGGCGATCTGCCGGCTCACCGCCTCCACGACGGCCGGGTGGGCGTGGCCGAGGGCGTTGACCGCGATACCGCCGACGAAGTCCAGGTACTGCGTGCCGTCGGCGTCCCAGAGCCGGGTGCCCGCGCCGCGCACGAGGGGCAGCCGCGGGGTGCCGTAGTTGTTCATCAGCGCACCCTGCCAGCGCGCGGTCAGCTCCGCGTTGGTCACGGTCCCGGTCATGACTGCTCCCCCTCGGCTCCGTCGGGCACGACCATGGTGCCGATGCCCTCGTCGGTGAAGATCTCCAGCAGGATGGAGTGCTGGACCCGGCCGTCGATGACGCGGGCGGTGTGCACGCCGTTGCGCACGGCGTGCAGGCAGCCCTCCATCTTCGGCACCATGCCGGAGCTGAGGTGCGGCAGCAGCTTCTCCAGCTGTGACGCGGTGAGGCGGCTGATCACCTCGTCGGAGTGGGGCCAGTCCTCGTAGAGGCCCTCGACGTCCGTGAGGACCATGAGGGTTTCGGCCCCCAGTGCCGCAGCGAGTGCCGCAGCCGCCGTATCAGCATTGACGTTGTAGACATGTCCGTCGTCCTGACTGCGGGCGATCGAGGAGACGACCGGGATGCGGCCGTCGGCCAGCAGGGCCTCGATCGCGCCGGTGTCGATCGCGGTGATCTCGCCGACCCGGCCGATGTCGACGGGTTCGCCGTCGATCTCGGGCCGGTGCCGGGTGGCGGTGATGGTGTGGGCGTCCTCGCCCGTCAGGCCCACGGCGAGCGGGCCGTGCTCGTTGAGCAGCCCGACCAGCTCGCGCTGCACCTGGCCGGCCAGCACCATCCGTACGACGTCCATGGCCTCCTCGGTGGTGACCCGGAGGCCGGCCTTGAACTCGCTGACGATGCCGTGCCGGTCGAGGGCGGCGCTGATCTGGGGGCCGCCGCCGTGCACGACGACCGGCTTGAGGCCGGCGTGGTGCAGGAACACGACGTCCTGGGCGAACGCGGCCTTGAGGTCCTCGTCGATCATGGCGTTGCCGCCGAACTTGATGACGACCGTCCGGCCGTTGTGCTTGACCAGCCAGGGCAGCGCCTCGATGAGGATCTGGGCCTTCGGCAGTGCGGTGTGCTTCCGCGTGGTGCTCATGACGAGTAGGCGCTGTTCTCGTGGACGTAGTCGGCGGTGAGGTCGTTGGTCCAGATGGTGGCGGTCTCGGACCCGGCGGCGAGGTCGGCGACGATGTGCACCTCGCGGTAGCGCATGTCGACCTTCTCGCGGTCCTCTCCGACGCCGCCGTCCTTGCACACCCAGACGCCGTTGATGGCGACGTTGAGCCGGTCCGGTTCGAAGGCGGCCCGCGTCGTGCCGATCGCGGAGAGCACGCGGCCCCAGTTGGGGTCCTCGCCGTGGATGGCGCACTTGAGGAGGTTGTTGCGGGCGATGGAGCGGCCCACCTCGACGGCGTCGTCCTCGGTCGCGGCGTTGATCACCTCGACCTTGATGTCCTTGCTCGCGCCCTCGGCGTCGCGGATCAGCTGCTGACCGAGGTCGTCGCAGACGGCCCGTACGGCCTCGGCGAACTCCGCGTGGTCCGGGGTGACGCCGGAGGAGCCGGAGGCGAGCAGCAGCACGGTGTCGTTGGTGGACATGCAGCCGTCGGAGTCGACCCGGTCGAAGGTGACCCTGGTGGCGGCCCGGAGCGCACGGTCCAGTTCGTCGCCGCCGGCGACCGCGTCCGTGGTGAGGACGACCAGCATGGTGGCGAGGCCGGGGGCGAGCATGCCCGCGCCCTTGGCCATGCCGCCGACGGTCCAGCCGTCCTTCGTCACGACGGACGTCTTGTGGACGGTGTCGGTGGTCTTGATGGCGATCGCGGCCTTCTCACCGCCGTGCTCGCTCAGCGCGGCGGCCGCCGTCTCGACGCCCGGCAGCAGCTTGTCCATCGGGAGCAGCACGCCGATCAGTCCGGTCGAGCAGACCGCGACCTCGATCGCGCCCCGTCCGAGCACCTCGGCGGCCTTCTCGGCGGTGGCGTGCGTGTCCTGGAAGCCCTTGGGGCCGGTGCAGGCGTTGGCGCCGCCGGAGTTGAGGACGACGGCCGAGACCTGGCCGCCCCTGAGGACCTGCTCGGACCACAGGACGGGCGCGGCCTTCACGCGGTTGGAGGTGAAGACACCGGCGGCGGCGCGGCGGGGCCCGTCGTTGACCACGAGGGCCAGGTCCGGGTTGCCGTTCTCCTTGATCCCGGCGGCGATGCCCGCGGCCGTGAATCCCTTTGCTGCCGTCACGCTCACGGCGCAACTCCGATCGTCGTCAGCCCGGTGGACTCCGCGAGCCCCAGGGCGAGGTTCATGCTCTGGACGGCACCGCCCGCGGTGCCCTTGGTCAGGTTGTCGATGGCGCTGATCGCGATGATGCGGTGCGCCGCCTCGTCCAGGGCGACCTGCACCTGAACGGCGTTGGAACCGTGGACGGACGCCGTGGCCGGCCACCGGCCCTCGGGGAGCAGGTGGACGAAGGGCTCGTCGGCGTAGGCCTTCTCGTAGGCGCCCCGCAGCGACTCCGCGGTGACGCCGTCCCGCGCCCGGGCGCTGCACGTGGCCAGGATGCCGCGGGGCATCGGCGCCAGGGTCGGGGTGAAGGAGACGGAGATCCGCTCGCCGGCCACCCCGCTGAGGTTCTGGATCATCTCGGGGGTGTGCCGGTGGCCGCCGCCCACGCCGTACGGCGACATGGAGCCCATGACCTCGCTGCCCAGCAGGTGCGGCTTGGGCGCCTTGCCCGCGCCGGAGGTGCCGGAGGCGGCGACGACGACCGCCTCGGGCTCGGCGAGGCGGGCCGCGTGGGCCGGGAACAGGGCGAGGGTGACGGCGGTGGGGTAGCAACCGGGCACCGCGATGCGCTTGGACCCCTCCAGCGCGGCGCGGGCACCCGGCAGTTCGGGAAGGCCGTAGGGCCAGGTGCCGGCGTGCGGGGAGCCGTAGAAGCGCTCCCAGTCGGCCGGGTCCTTCAGCCGGAAGTCGGCGCCCATGTCGATCACGAGCACGTCCGGACCGAGCTGCTCGGCGACGGCGGCGGACTGCCCGTGCGGCAGCGCGAGGAAGACGACGTCGTGCCCGGCGAGGGCCTCGGGGGTGGTCTCGGTCAGCACGCGGTCCGCCAGCGGCAGCAGGTGCGGCTGGAGCGCGCCTAGGCGCCGGCCCGCGTTGGAGTCGCCGGTCAGGGCACCGATCTCGACCTCGGGGTGTGCGAGGAGCAGCCGCAGGACCTCTCCGCCCGCGTATCCGCTCGCTCCGGCCACCGCCGCACGTACCGCCATGTCCATCCTCCTCTTGATGGCATGACTATACGGATCGCTGCACTTTTATGCAATCGACTCGGGGAGCATGACCCGGCGGGAGACGACGAAGGTGACCGGGACCGCGGCCGCCGAGGCGAGCAGCGGGGCGAACCGGCTGCCGGCGTGCAGGACGTCGACGATCACGTACACCCCCGCGGTGGTGATCAGGAAGTTGGTGACGTTGGTCAGCGGGAACAGCAGGAATTTCCGCCAGGTGGGCCGGGTGCGGTAGGTGAAGCGCGCGTTCAGGAAGAAGGATCCGACCATGCTCAGCAGAAAAGCCAGGACGTGCGCCGCGAGATAGGGAAGTCCGGTGAGGAACGACAGATAGAGGCAGTAGTAGGTGGCCGTGTTCACGACACCGACCACGGCGAAGGTGAGGAGCTGCCTCGACATCAGGGGATGAGATCTTTCGTCCGGTCCACGTCGGTCGCCTTCACCAGGAAGCGCGGGCGCCCCTTCACCTCGTGGTGGATGCGGCCGGTGTACTCCCCGATGACTTCCAGCATGACCATCTCGTCGTGTTCCTGTCCCGCATTTTCCGGATACCCCACGCATGGTGCGCCACTTCGTCGGCCCGGTGCCCCGTACTGAGCGCGCTTGACCTTGAGTGCGCTCCAAGTCCTACGGTCCTTGATCGACCCCAACGCACGGCCGCCGCACACCGGACGGCGGCCGGGAACGGAAGAGTGACATGAGCAAGTCGAGCGAGAGCACCACCCGTGACGAGCGTTTCGCCCGCGGCCTCGAAGTGCTGCGGTCCGTCGACGGCGAGGCGGGGCAGCGGGTCATCGACTCGCTCGGCGACGTGAGCCCCGAGCTGGGCCACCAGATCGTCTCCTGGGGGTTCGGCGAGATCTACGCCCGTCCCCAGTTGGCGCCCCGCGACCGCCAGCTGGTCACCCTCGGTATGCTGACCGCGCTCGGCGGCTGCGAGCCCCAGCTCGAAGTGCACGTGAACGCGGCTCTGAACGTGGGCCTGTCCCCCGAGCAGATCGTGGAGGCGCTGCTGCACTCGGCCGGGTACTGCGGCTTCCCGAGGGCACTGAACGCCACCTTCGTGGCGAAGAAGGTGTTCGCCGAGCGCGGGCTGCTGCCCGTGGAGCAGCGGCCCGGGTCGGGCACCGAGGACGAGGGGTGACGATGGGCGAGTTCTGGCCCGTGGCCGACGTCCTGGTCCATCTGGCCGGGCGCTGGCGGGTCGAGCGGAGCGTGCGGGACCTCGCCGGCGGGGACGAGGGGCGCTTCGAGGGGACCACCGTGTTCAGCCCGCTCGACGGCGGCGGGCTGCTGCACGAGGAGTCCGGCACCTTCACCTGGCACGGGGTGGCCCGTCCGGCCACCCGGACCCTGCGCTTCCTGCCCGGCGCCGCGCCGGGTACGGCGGACGTACGGTTCGCGGACGGCCGGCCCTTCCACGGCCTCGACCTGTCCTCGGGTCGGTACGTCGCCGACCACCCGTGCGCGGCCGACTTCTACCGTGGCGAGTTCACGGTCGCGGACGCCGACCACTGGCGCACGGTGTGGCGGGTCGGCGGTCCCGCGAAGGACCTCGTGCTCACCACCGGCTACGTGCGCGAGGGCTGAGCGGACGGGCAGTCGAGACGCAGGTTCCAGCGGCCGTCGCGGCCGGTCACGGTGGTCGACGACAGCGGGCGGACGTCGATGTTCCAGTAGGTCGAGGGCGGCGCCTTCAGGGCGTACACCAGGGCCGCACGGATCACCGAGGGCTCGGCGACGGCGACGATCCGGCCGCCCTCCTCCACCGGGCGGGTGTCCAGCCAGCCGCCCACCCGGGAGATGAAGCTCAGCAGCGACTCGCCGCCGTGCGGGGTGGACCGCGGGTCGGCCAGCCAGGCGTCCACCGCGTCCGGCTCGCGCGCCATCGCCTCTCCCAGGGTCAGCCCGCGCCAGCGCCCCATGTCGCAGTCGCGCAGGGCGAGCTGCACCAGCGGCGCGTAGCCGAGGACGTCACCGGTGGCGCGGCTGCGCGGGGTCGGCGAGCAGTAGCGGAGCTCGGACGCCGCGAGCGGCAGCAGGTCCCCGGCGGCGCGCTGCACCTCGTCCCAGCCGGCCTGGTCCAGCGGCCGGTCGTCCTCGAAGCGCTCCGCGAGCAGCGGGGAACTGCGCGCGGCGGCGACGAACGTCACCCGAAATGGCATGCCGTGATGGTGGGCCTCGCGTGTACGCAGGTCAAGGACTGCCCGTTGTGAGTTACCCGGGGTACACGCATGGTTACCCGAAGGGGAGCACCATGAAGTCGGCCGGGCGGTCCAGCGGCCGGAAGCCCGTCTTCTCGTAGACGCCGTGCGCGTCCCGGGTGGCCAGCAGGACGCGGCGCAGCCCGAACGGCCGCAGGTGCTCCCGGATCCCCCCGACGAACGCCGTGCCCACTCCCTTGCCGCGCACCGAGGGGTCCACGTACACGTCGGCGAGCCACGCGAACGTGGCCCGGTCGGTCAGCACACGGGCGTACGCCACCTGTTCTCCGGAGGCCGTGTCGTAGACCCCGAAGTTGATCGAGGAGGCCATCGCGCGCTCGTGCTTCTCGCGGGGGCGGCCCATGGCCCAGTAGGCGTCGTCCGACAGCCAGCGGTGGACGCGGTCGACATCGACGCGGCAGGTGTCGTCGGAGAACTCGTAGCCTTCGGGGAGGCCGGGTACGTCGCTCATGCGCAGATCCTCACAGCCCCGGTGATCCGGAGTCGACCGGATAAGTCCGGGGCTCAGCGCCGCTGGAGGGTCCCGTCGCACGCCGTGCGCAGGCGCTGGACGCCCTCGGTGATCTCGCCCGTGCTCGCCACCGCGGCGAAGCTCAGACGGAGGTGACCGGCGGGGGGCTCGGCGCTGAAGTAGGGGCGGCCGGGGGTGAGGGCGACGCCCGCGCGCAGGGCGGCCGCGGTCAGGGCGCGTTCGTCGGCGCCGTCGGGGAGGCGGACCCAGAGGTGGTAGCCGCCGGCCGGGATGTGCGGCAGGGCGAGTTCCGGGAGGTGGCGGGCGAGTGCGCCCGTCATGGCGTCGCGGCGGGTCTTCAGCTCGGCCGACAGCGACCGCAGGTGGCGGGGCCAGGCCGGGGAGCCGACCAGTTCCAGGGCGGCCTCCTGGAGCGGGCGCGGGACGAAGAAGCTGTCGACGACCTGGATGGCGCGCAGGCGTTCCAGCACGGGCCCGCGCGCGGCCAGCGCGCTCACCCGGAAGCTGGGCGAGGTCGCCTTGGTCAGGGAACCCACGTGGACGACGACGCCGTCCGGGTCGTCGGCGGCCAGCGGGCGGGGCAGCGGGCCGGCGTCGGCGTGCACCAGGCGGCGTACGAAGTCGTCCTCGACGACGAACGCGCCCGCCGCGCGGGCGATGCGCAGCACCTCGGCCCGGCGGTCGGGCGCCAGGACCGCGCCGGTCGGGTTCTGGAAGAGCGGCTGGCAGACGAACACCCGGGCGCCGCTGGCCCGGAACGCGTCGGCGAGCAGGTCGGGGCGCACGCCGTCCGCGTCGACGGGCACCGGGACCGGGCGCAGGCCGGCCGCGCGGGCCAGGGCCAGCATGCCCGGGTAGGTGGGCGACTCGACGAGCACCGGCGCGCCGGGCGGTGCCAGCGCGCGCAGGGCGGTGGCCAGGGCCGACTGGCCGCCGGCGGCGACCAGCACCTCGGCGGCGGTGACGGCCCCGCCGATACCGCGCGCGAACCACTCCCGCAGTTCCGGCAGGCCCTCGAGCGGCGGGCGCCCCCAGGCGCCGGGCCGCCGCCCGGCCCGGGCCAGGGCAGCGGCCATGGCGCGCTCGGGCTGCAGGGAGGGGTGCGGGTAGCCGCCGCTGAACTCCAGCACGCCGGGCGGCGGGGCGGCGAGCGAGACGGTGACGCCGGAGGCGTCCACCGTGCGCGGTACGAGGTCGGTGGTGCCGTCGGCGCTCAGCGCCACTTCCTGCCAGGAGGTGTCCCCGGCGGGCCCGGCCGGCGTGTGCGGGCGCGCCGCCCGGAAGGCGCCGGCGCCGGGCCGGGTGACGACCAGTCCCTCGGCGGCGAGCTGGGCCAGGGCCCGGGAGACCGTCACGGGGCTCACCCGGAACCGCTCCACCAGGGCCCTGCTCGACGGCAGCTTTCCACCTGGTGAGTAGCGGTCGAGTTCCCGCCTTAGCTGTTCCGCCAGTTCGCCCACACTGCTACGCTCTTGCATGAGAGTAAAGAGTAGCGCTACTGCACCGACGGCGATAGCGGTCCCCGCGCCCCGCGAGCGCCGGTCCTACGGCGCGGTGCCGGCCGCCCTCGGCGTGATCGCCTTCTCCCTCACCTTCCCGTCCACCGCCTGGGGGCTGGAGAGCTTCGGGCCCTGGTCCCTGGTGTCGGTGCGCGGCGTGCTCGCGGCGCTGGTGGCGGGCGGCTGTCTGCTGGCGCTGCGGGTGCCGCTGCCCGAGCGCCGGCACCTGCCGGGCCTCGCCGTGGTCGCGCTGGGTGTGGTGTTCGGCTTCCCGATGCTGACCACGCTCGCCCTGCAGACCTCGACCACCTCGCACGCCGCCGTCGTGGTCGGCCTGCTGCCGCTGACCACGGCCGTCTGCTCGGCCCTGCGCACGGGCCACCGGCCCTCGCGCCGGTTCTGGGTGGCGGCGCTGGCGGGCGCGGCGGCCGTGCTCGCCTTCACGATCGGGCAGAGCGGCGGCGCGCTCACCACGGCCGACGGCTACCTCTTCGCCGCGCTGGTGGTGTGCGCGGCCGGCTACACCGAGGGCGGCCGGCTGGCCCGGGTCATGCCGGGCTGGCAGGTCATCGGCTGGGCCCTGGTGCTGTGCCTGCCGCTGAGCCTGCCGGCCGCCGCGGTGGCGCTGTCGTACGAGCCGGTGCACCTGACCGCGCACGGTGTGGCGGGTCTGCTGTGGGTCGCGCTGGGTTCGCAGTTCCTCGGCCTTGTCGTCTGGTACCGCGGCATGGCGGCCATCGGGATACCGAAGGCCAGCCAGTTGCAGTTGGCCCAGCCGCTGCTCACACTGGTGTGGTCGGCGCTGCTCCTGGGCGAGCACCTCACTGCGGCCGCTCCGGTGACCGCTGTCGCCGTGCTCGTCTGCATCGCCGTCACCCAACGGTCGTGACCGTGAGGAGGGCCCGATGCGCGCAATCGTGGGCGACCAGCTGGTTCAGCACGGCAGGGTGGTCGGCCAACACGACCAGGTCTCGGTGGTCGTCGAGGTGATGGGCACGGAGGGCAATCCGCCCTACCGCGTCCGGTTCCCCGACGGACACGAGGCGGTCATGTCCCCCGGCCCCGACTGCCAGATCAAGCACAGGGACGAACGGCAGCACTAGTCAGCGAGGTGGCGTCGCCGGCTCCCGGTAGTGGTCGGCGACCACCCTCGCCATCGCTCCCACCGGATCGGCCGCCACGTCCTTGGCGGCGAAGAAGACATGGCCGCGCACCTGCGGGTAGCGGGCGGCGAGCGTGAGGTGGCGGGACAGCTCCACCGGGTCCTGCCACGCCGACGGCTGCCCGGCGGCCCCCGCCTTGTAGAGCGCCTCGCCGAGGTAGAGACGGGTGCCGGTGCCCCGCGCCACCTCCGCCCACCAGTCGACCAGCGTCGCGTAGTCGGCGTCGGCGAAGCCGATGTGCCAGTACAGCTGCGGGACGACGTAGTCGATCCAGTTCTCACGGACCCACGTGCGGGTGTCCGCGTACAGGTCGTCGTAGGTCTGCACGCCCGCCCGGGTGTCCGAGCCGCGGGGGTCCGTGGCGGCGTTCCGCCACACGCCGAAGGGGCTGATCCCGAACCGGGTGCCGGGCCGCACCCGCTCGAGGACGGCCGCCATCTCCTGCACCAGGCGGTCGATGTTGTCGCGGCGCCAGGCGGCCCGGCTGTCGAAGTCGCCGCCGTACCGGTCGTAGGCGTCGTCGTCGTCGAAGGTCTGCCCGGCCACCGGGTAGGGGTAGAAGTAGTCGTCGAAGTGCACGGCGTCGACGGGGTACCGGGCGACCGCGTCGAGCATGGCCCGCCGCACGAACGCGCGCACCTCGGGCTGACCCGGGTCGTAGTAGAGCTTCCCGCCGTACGGCACCACCCAGTCCGGGTGCCGGCGCGCCGGGTGGGAGGCGGCCAGCCGGGTGGGATCGGCGTGGTTGGCGACGCGGTACGGGTTGAACCAGGCGTGCAGTTCCAGACCGCGGGCGTGTGCCTCCCGCACGGCGGTGCCCAGCGGGTCCCAGCCCGGGTTCCGGCCCTGGGTGCCGGTGAGGTACTCGGACCAGGGCTCGTACGGCGAGGGCCACAGGGCGTCCGCCGTGGGCCGTACCTGGAGGACGACCGTGTTGAGCCGGCAGCGCACCGCCCGGTCCAGATGGGCGATCAGCTCCCCGCGCTGCTCGGCCGCGGTCAGGCCGGGGCGCGAGGGCCAGTCGCGGTTGGACACCGTCGCCAGCCACACACCCCGCATCTCGGCGGCCGTCCGCGGCTCGCGCCGGCCGGGGAGCGCGGCCGTGCTCCGGGCCGTCGCCACCGTCGACAGCGCGGCCGTCGCGAACGCGCGCCGTGACAGGAACGCCATGCACAACACCCCCATACGCTCCGGATCCGTGCGGTCACGGATCGTACCGCGCCCCAGAATGCCCCCACCCGGACGATCGATCATCGATACTTGGCGGTAACGTGCACGATCGGAGCAGGCGCCGAACCCGGAGGTCTGCCAGCGAGCCGGAGAACCAGCGAAGGGGACGAAGTGACAGGCTTCCCATCGGGAGATATCACGCGCGTCGGAGTCGTGGGCTGCGGCCAGATGGGCGCGGGCATCGCCGAGGTGTGCGCCCGCGCGGGACTGGACGTGAAGGTCGCCGAGACCACCGGCGAGGCCCTGGAGATCGGCCGTACCCGGCTGCTCAACTCCCTGACCAAGGCCGCCGAGCGCGGCAAGATCACTGAGGAGGAGCGGGACTCCACCCAGGCACGGCTGAGCTTCACCACCGACCTCGGCGAGTTCGCCGACCGCGACCTGGTGATCGAGGCCGTCGTGGAGAACGAGCAGGTGAAGACCGAGATCTTCCAGGTGCTCGACCAGGTGGTGACCCGCGCGGACGCGATCCTGGCCTCCAACACCTCCTCGATCCCCCTGGTGAAGCTGGCGGTCGCCACCTCCCGCCCCGACCACGTGGTCGGCATCCACTTCTTCAACCCGGCACCGGTGCAGTCGCTGGTCGAGCTGATCCCGGCGCTCACCACCTCCGAGGGCACCCTCAGCCGCGCCCAGGTCTTCGCGGAGAAGACGCTCGGCAAGCACGCCATCCGCGCCCAGGACCGCTCCGGCTTCGTCGTGAACGCGCTGCTGGTGCCCTACCTGTTGTCCGCGATCCGCATGTTCGAGTCGGGCATCGCGAGCCGCGAGGACATCGACAACGGCATGGAGATGGGCTGCGCCCACCCGATGGGCCCGCTGAAGCTGTCCGACCTGATCGGTCTGGACACCATCGTCTCCATCGCCAACTCGATGTACGCCGAGTACAAGGAGCCGCTGTACGCCGCTCCCCCGCTGCTCCAGCGCATGGTCGAGGCGGGCCGGCTCGGCCGCAAGACGGGTTCGGGCTTCTACAGCTACGGCTGATTACCGTCCGCCACTCCCGTGGGCCCGGCACCGGTTCTGGTGCCGGGCCCACGCGTTTCACACACCGTGTGCGCGCCGGGCACGCATATGCCCCTCGCACACGCTCCCCTCGCGCCCACCAGGCGAGTTCACTCTTGATGCGCATGCAAGGGATGCGAAGCAACCGCATTCGACTACGGAAAGGAGTGGACCCGTGACCACCGATCCGGAGCGTCCCGCGGTCCCCGGAGAACTCGCAGAGTTACGACGCCGGCTCGACGTGGCGTACGCCCGCGTCGAGGGCGGGCTGGCTCTGCTCAGTCATCGCACCGAGGAGACCGCCAAGGAAGTCGACGACCTGCACTCGCGCATGGTCTCGCTGGAACACGCGCGCTGGCCGCTGCCCTCGCTCGCCGCGCTCACCGCACTGGGAGCGCTGGTCGTGACGGTCTGGCAGGTGCTGGCGGCCCACTAGTCGTCGGCGAGCCTGAGGTGGTGCAGCAGGAGTAACGCGGCCGCCATGTTGGCGGCCGGCACCTCCCCGCGGGCGATCAGGTCGGGGACGACTTTGAGTGGGACCCATTCCCGGCGGTCCGACTCGAAGTCGTCCACGGGGTGTCCGACGTACTCGCCCCGGTCGGACCAGTAGATGTGGTGCCGGGCGTCGGTGAGGCCGTTGGACGGCTCGACGCTCAGCAGGTGGTGCAGGGGCCCTGGCCGCCAGCCGGTCTCCTCCTCAAGTTCCCTGGCGGCCGCGACCGCGATGTCCTCGCCGTCCTCCACCACACCGGCGGCCAGTTCCCAGCCCCAGCTGTCGGTGATGAACCGGTGTCGCCACAGCAGCAGGACTTCGTTGGCCTCGTTGACCACCGTGGCGACGGCGACCGGCCGCAGCCGGATGAGGAAGTGGTCGAGGTGCCGGCCGTCCGGCAGCTCGACATCTGCGAGGTTGACGCTGAACCAGCGGTTTTCATACACAGTTTGTTCGTTCTGTTTCGTCCACTGCACGGTTCTGCCACCTTCCGACGAGTAAGTGGCAATATCGCAGCAGGGACTGTGTACCTACAGGGCGCCTACAGCGGTACGCGCAGTGCGCCGTCGATGAGCTCGGCGGCTTCCGCGGTTCCGGCCGAGCCGCAGCGCACCAGGTGTTCGCGCACCGCGCGCAGCCGGTCGCGCAGTCGCTGGGACTCCATCCCGCGGGCCTGCTCGGCCATCCGCACGGCGGTGGCCACCGCCTTCTCGGCGTTGCCCTGGCGCAGTTCGATCGTGCTCAGCATGGCGAGCCGGTGCACCCGGCCCCGGTCGTGGGCCGGGTTGTCCACCGCGGCCACCGCGTGCTCCCGGGCGGCGGCGAGTTCCCCCAGGCTGAGCAGCGCCTCCGCCACCTGGACGTTGACCAGGCCCGGCTGGACGTAGCCGGTCTCGTCGGGCTCGTGACCGCGCCGGATACGGTCGGCGGCCGTCTCGGCGCGCCGGATGCAGGACAGCGCGCTGCCGCTGTCGCCCAGGTGGGCGTACGCCTTGGCCTGCATCGCGTACAGGTCGGAGGCGAGCGCCGGGGTGATGTGCTTGCCCGCGGCGCGCAGGGCGGCCTCGGCGAAGGCGACGGCCTGCCGGAACTCCCGCATGAACAGCGCCTGGTTGACCAGCAGCGCGATCACATAGGCGCCGAGTCCCCGGTCCCCGCTGGCCTTTGCCAGCCTGAGCGCCTGGTGGAAGTAGCGCTGGGCGAGCCCGTGCGCGTCCGAGTCGTACGCGCAGATCCCCGCGATGGCCACCAACCCGCCGGTGGCACGGTGCAGTTGGCGCCCGGTGGCGTCGGTGTAGCTGCCGCGCAGCAGCGGTGCGGCCTCGGCGTTGAGGAACCCGACGATCCGGGTGCGGGTCGCGATGCCGCCGGCCTTGCGGTACATCTGCTCGTAGTGGGTGCGGGCGGCGCGCAGCATCTCGAGGTCGGCCGCGGTGACCCGGTGTCGGCCGCCGCGGGAGACGTCCACGTCCTCGGGCGGGTTCTCCCACTCCCACACCGGCATCACGGCGGGGGTGCCGGTGACCGCGGGCGCGCCGAGCACGTGCGGGCGCTGCTGTTCGTCGGAGCGCCACAGCGCGGTGGCGCGCTCGACGAAGCCGGAGAGCGAGCCGGTGGACGGGGCGCTGGGCTGCCCGGGAACGCCGAGGCCGATGTCGTCGAGGGTGACCGGCCGGTGCAGCCGGCCGGCCAGCACCTCGCAGATCAGGTCGGGCACCTGGCCGCGTGGCCGCTGGCCCTTCAGCCACCGTGCCACGGCGGTGTGTTCGTAGCGGAGCGCGAGGCCCCGTCGCCGGCCCGCCTGGTTCACGTGGGCGGCGAGACCGGCGTGGGAGACCCCCGCCTCGTCCAGGATCGCGTCGAGCAGAGTGTTGGGCTGCATGGGTTGCCCCCCGGGTGGCCTGGTGCGGTCAGCGTAGTGGTTCCGGGTTCACACGGGGTGTGAACGGAGTACGCGCATCCGCGCTGTGCGCGCGCTGTCGCCGAGCGTGTCCCGCCGGTTGACTGAGGTGCCTCGCAAGAGGTCGGCCGGGCCGTCGGCTCCCCCTCGAAAAGCGGCGGCCCGGCCATCAGCGGAGCACAGGGGGGCGGCTGGGGCCTGTTGCGAAAGTGGCCTCGTCGCCCGGAGGGCGGGCGCGCGGCGTCCGGTGCGTGCTCTCGGCGTGCCGCCCGGAAGTCCTCGTACTGGGCGTACTCGGGCTTTCGGGCGGTGCGGCGAGAGCGCGTGCCGGGCGTCGCACGGCAGAGGACCACTTTCGCAACAGGCCCTAGCACGGTGTCGTGGGCTGCGGGTCGGCTGGAGTCCGGGGCGGCCGTGCGGTGGCGTCGTCCGTGCCGGTGTCCCGCGGCCCCGGGGACCGCGCCCGGCGCCGGCCGTTGCGCAGGACCAGGACCGCCACGTCGTCCGCCGGCCGGCCGCCGGTGTGGCGCAGCAGGGCCGCGAAGACCGTGCGGAGCACCGACTGCGGGCTCACCGGGTGGTGGGCCAGGGCCTCGCGCAGCGCCGTCGGCAGGGAGAAGAACCGGCCCCGGGCGTCCCTCGCGTCCTCCGCGCCGTCGGTGAACAGGACCAGCGACTCGCCGGGCAGCAACCGGCCGTGGGACTCGGCGGCCAGTTCCGCCGGGAGCGGGAAGGGGCCGAGCGGCGGGAGCGGGTCGGCGCGGGTGAGGGGCTCCACCCGGATGCCGCTGAGCAGATAGGGCCAGGGGTGGCCGCAGTTGAGCGCGCGCACCTCCCCGTCGCCGGCGATCTCCAGCAGCAGGACCGTGACGAACTCCTCGGCGACCGGCGGGCCCGGGTCGCGCCCACTCGCCGGGTGGTCGGCGCGGGAGCGCTCGCGCAGGTGACGGGCGTGGGCCCGCTCCAGCCGGCGCAGGACGGACGCGAGTTCGGGTTCGTCGTGGGCGGCCTCGCGGAAGCTGCCCAGCAGCGCGGCGGCGGTGCCGAGGGCGGCGAGTCCGTGGCCGCGTACGTCACCCATGACCACGCGGACGCCGTGCTCGGTGGCGACGGCTTCGTAGAGGTCGCCCCCGATGGCCGCGCACCGGTCGGCGGAGAGCTGGGCGGCCGCCAGGTGAAGTCCGTCGAGGCGGGGCGGCGGCGGCCGCAACAGGACGCGCTGCGCGGCGCCCGCCACCCGTCGGGCCTGGCGGAGTTCGCGCAGCAGGGAGCGGCGGACCTGGACGGTCAGGCCGGTGCCGATCGTGAAGAACACGGCGCCGGTGACGATGCGGGCGCCGAGTCCGTTCTGCTGGGCGAGTGGGCAGCCGAACTGGTAGCCGACCGCCAACGCTCCCCAGAGCGCGGGGAGTACGCCCTCTCGTGCCGTGGGCGCCCGTGCCTTGATGCGGATCATGCCTCTGGTCCCCCATGTGGGCCCTGACAGAGCGGACGGACCGGCCCCGAAAGGCCGGTCCGATTCTGTCGACGGCGTGCGCCGACCGGAGGGGATCACCCCCGTTTCCCACCCGAACGAGTGAGGACGCACCCCGCCTGTCCCGCATATATGCGCGCGGGGGCGCGAAAGACGACGCGGCCGGCCGGGGATGACCCCGGCCGGCCGCGTGCGAAGCCCCTGCGGCGGCTAGCCCCGCAGCACCGCCCCGGTCCGCTCGCCCGCCAGGGCGACCGCGGCGTCCCGGGCGGCCGACGCCTCGTCCACGGTCAGCGTCCGGTCCGTGGCCCGGAAGCGGAGCGCGTACGCCAGCGACTTCCTGCCGTCACCGAGCTGTTCCGCGTTCTCGTACACGTCGAACAGCCGGATGGACTCCAGCAGTTCACCGGCGCCCTCGCGCAGCGCCGCCTCGACCTCGGCGGCCGGGACCGGCTTGTCGACGACGAGGGCGACATCCTGCGTGGCGACCGGGAACGTCGAGATGGCCGGCGCCTGCGGGACGCCGTCGCCGGCGGCCTCCAGCGCGTCCAGGTCCAGCTCCATCGCGCAGGTGCGCTCGGGCAGCCCGAGCGCCTTCACGACGCGCGGGTGCAGTTCGCCCGCGTGGCCCACGACCCGCTCCGTGCCGTCCACGACGACGGCCAGTTCGGCGCAGCGGCCGGGGTGCCACGGGCCGTAGCGGCCCTTGCGGACGATCAGCTCCGCGCCGGCCTCGGCCGCGACCGTGCGCGTGGCCTCGACGGCGTCGGCCCAGTCGGCCGGGCGGCCCTTGCCCCACCAGCCGGCCTGCTCACGGGCGCCCGCGAGGACGGCGGCCACGAGACGCGGCTGGTCGGGCAGCGCGGCGTTCAGCCGCGCGATCTCCTCGTCGGTGGGACGCCGGTCGACGGTCAGGTGGACGGCGGCGGGCTGCTCCTCGCGGGGCCGGAAGACCAGACCCGTCTCGAACAGGGCGAGGTCGTGCGAGCCCCGGCCGTCGTTGCGCCGCAGGGCGCCCAGCAGGCCCGGCAGCAGCGTCGTGCGGAGCGCGGGCTCCTCGTCGTTGAGCGGGTTGACCAGCTTGACGACACGGCGGGCCGGGTCGTCGGCCTCCAGACCGAAGTGGTCGAAGATCTGCTCGGAGACGAAGGGGTAGTTCGGCGCCTCGACGTAGCCCGCGCCGGCCAGCGCGCGGCCGACCCGGCGGTGCAGCCGCTGCCGGTGCGTCAGGCCGCGTCCCGCGGGGGGCCTCGGCAGCGTGGAGGGCAGGTTCTCGTAGCCCTCCAGCCGGATGACCTCCTCGGCGAGGTCGTTCGGGTCGGTCAGGTCGGGCCGCCAGGACGGGACGGTGACGACCAGCTGGTCCTGCCCGTAGACGTCGCAGCCCACCTCCTGGAGCCGGCGCACCACCGTCTCGCGGCCGTAGGTGACGCCCGCGACCTTGTCGGGGTGGTCGGCCGGGACGGTGATGGTGTGCGGCGCGGACGGCGCGACGACCTCGGTGACGCCCGCCTCGGCGGTGCCGCCGGCGAGCAGCACCAGCAGGTCCACGGTGCGCTGGGCGGCGGCGGCCGCGGCCTGCGGGTCGACACCGCGCTCGAAGCGGCGGGACGCCTCGGACAGCAGCTTGTGGCGGCGGGCCGTGCGCGCGACGGAGACGGCGTCGAAGTGGGCGGCCTCGATCACGACGTCGGTGGTCGGGGCGGCGCCGTTCCCTGCGTCCGTGTGGTCGGCGATCTCCGTGTTGGCACCGCCCATCACGCCGGCCAGGCCGATGGGGCCGCGGTCGTCGGTGATGACCAGGTCCTCGGCGTGCAGCTTGCGCTCGACGCCGTCGAGGGTGACGAGCTTCTCGCCCTCCTCGGCCCGGCGCACGCCGATGGTGCCCTGGACCAGCGTGCGGTCGTAGGCGTGCAGCGGCTGGCCCAGCTCCATCATCACGTAGTTGGTGATGTCGACGGCGAGCGAGATCGGGCGCATGCCGACCTTCTGCAGCCGGCGCTGGAGCCAGATCGGGGAGCGCGCCTCGGGGCTCAGGCCGGTGACCGTGCGGGCGGTGAACCGGTCGCAGCCGTGCGGGTCGGTGACCTGCACCGGGTAGCCGAACGCGTTCGGTCCGGGCACGTCGATGAGCGCCGGGTCACGCAGCGGCAGGCCGTAGGCGATGGCGGTCTCGCGGGCGACCCCGCGGATGGACAGGCAGTCGCCGCGGTTGGCGGTGACGGCGATGTCCAGGACCTCGTCGACCAGCTCGAGCAGCTCGATGGCGTCCTTGCCGACCTCGGTCTCCGGCGGCAGCACGATGATGCCGTGCGAGCCGTCGTCGCCCATGCCCAGCTCGTCGCCGGAGCAGATCATGCCGTGGGACGTCTTGCCGTAGGTCTTGCGCGCGGCGATGGAGAAGCCGCCGGGCAGCGTGGCGCCCGGCAGGACCACGACGACCTTGTCGCCGACCGCGAAGTTGCGGGCGCCGCAGACGATCTCCTGGGGCTCACCGGTGCCGTTGGCCTGCCCGACGTCGACGGTGCAGAAGCGGATCGGCTTCTTGAAGCCCTCCAGCTCCTCGATGGTCAGCACCCGGCCGACGACCAGGGGGCCCTTGAGGTCGGCGCCGAGCTGCTCGACGGTCTCGACCTCGAGACCGGCCGAGATGAGCTTGGCCTGGACGTCGCGGCCGGTCTCGGTGGCCGGCAGGTCGACGTACTCCCGCAGCCAGGAAAGCGGGACCCGCATCAGATCTCCATCCCGAACGGCCGGGTGAACCGGACGTCACCCTCGACCATGTCTCGCATGTCCTCGACGTTGTGGCGGAACATCAGCATCCGCTCGATGCCGAACCCGAAGGCGAAGCCGCTGTACTTCTCCGGGTCGACGCCGCAGGCGGTGAGCACCCGCGGGTTGACCATGCCGCAGCCGCCCAGCTCGATCCAGCCCTCGCTGGAGCAGGTGCGGCAGGGCCGGTCGGGGTTGCCCACGGACTCGCCCTTGCAGACGTAGCAGAGCATGTCCATCTCGGCGCTCGGCTCGGTGAAGGGGAAGAAGTTCGGCCGCAGCCGGGTCTTCATGCCCTCGCCGAACAGCGACTGGACCATGTGGTCCAGGGTGCCCTTGAGGTCGGCCATGGTCAGGCCCTCGTCCACGGCGAGCAGCTCGACCTGGCGGAAGACCGGGGTGTGCGTGGCGTCCAGCTCGTCGGTGCGGTAGACGACGCCGGGGCAGATCACGTACACCGGCAGCTCGCGCTCCAGCAGGGAGCGGATCTGGACCGGCGAGGTGTGGGTGCGCAGGACGACACCGGACTCGGTGCCGCCGTCCGGGCCCTGCACGAAGAACGTGTCGGCCTCGCCGCGGGCCGGGTGGTCGGGGCCGATGTTGAGGGCGTCGAAGTTGAACCACTCGGCCTCGACCTGGGGGCCCTCGGCGACCTCGTAGCCCATGGCCACGAAGATGTCCTCGATGCGCTCCGAGAGCGTGGTCAGCGGGTGGCGGGCGCCGGCGGTCACGCGGTCGTACGGCAGCGTGACGTCGACGTCCTCCTCGACGAGCACGCGGGCGTCGCGCTCGGCCTCCAGCTCGGTCTGGCGAGCGGCGAGGGCCTTGTTCACGGCGCCGCGGGCCATGCCGACGCGCTTGCCCGCGTCCGCCTTGGCGTGCGGCGGCAGGGCGCCGATCTCGCGGTTGGCGAGGGCCAGCGGGGAGGCGGGGCCGGTGTGGGCGACCTTGGCCTCGTGGAGCGCGTCGAGGGAGTCCGCGGCGGCGAAGGCGGCGAGCGCCTCGTCCCGCATGCGCTCGATCTCTTCCGGTTTCAACGCCTCGACTTCGACTGGGTCGTACGACTTATTGGGTGCCGACATCTCTTCCCGTGCTTCCGATTGGCTGGCGGATGGTCCCCGTCACCGACTCCGTGCTGCCTGAGGGCCGTGTGCCGTGTGCCGTATGTAGGACACAAAGGTGCCAAAGGCCGAGTCTAACGGGGTTGAGACAGGCGAAAGGCCCGTGGGCCGCTAGGCGAGATACGCCGGCGTGCTCACGGGCAACGTAAATCGGAACTCGGCGCCGCCGCCGGTGGCGCGGCCGACCGTGATGACACCGCCGTGGGCCTCGACGATGCCCTTGACGATGTAGAGCCCGAGGCCCGTGCCACCGCGCTTGCTGCCCCGCCAGAAGCGGGTGAAGACGCGGTTCATGGATTCCTCCGGGATGCCTGGCCCCTCGTCGCTCACCGTGACCGACGTGCCGGTTTCCTCGCCCTCGCGGGGGGACGCCGAGGGCGTGACGTCAATGGTGACGGTTCCCTCGCCGTGCCGCACGGCATTTTCCAGCAGGTTGCTCAGCACCTGGTCGACCTTGTCGGGGTCGGCCCACAGGGCGGGCAGCGGCTGCTCGATGCGCAGCAGGAAGCGGTCGGCGGGCTGTCCCGCGGCGACGTAGGCCTGGATGTGCCGGCCGACGGCCGCGCCGATGTCGACGGGCTGGCGGCGCACCTCGAGCCGGCCGCTGTCGATACGGGATATGTCGAGCAGCTCGGCGATGAGCCGGGTGACCCTGTCGGCGTCGGCGTCGACGGTCTCCAGCATCAGCCGCTTCTGGTCGTCGGTGAAGCGTTCCCACTTGGCGAGGAGGGTGGCGGTGAAGCCCTTCACCGAGGTGAGCGGGGAGCGCAGCTCGTGCGCGACGGTGGCGATCAGCTCGGCGTGGCTGCGCTCGGTGCGGCGCCGGGCCTCGGTGTCCCGCAGGCAGACGACGACGCGGCGGACGGGTCCGAGGGGTTGGGCGCGCACGTAGCGGGCGGAGACCAGGACCTCCCGGCCGCCGGGCAGCAGCAGGTTGCGCTCGGGCTGGCGGGCCCGGATGGCGAGGCCGCCGTAGGGGTCGGTGAGCTGCCACCAGCGGCGGCCCTCCAGGTCCTCCAGCGGCAGCGCTTTCTCCAGCGGCCGGCCGAGGGCCTCGGCGGCGCGGACGGCGGTGACGCGTTCGGCGGCGGCGTTGAAGCGGACGACCCGGCCGTTCTCGTCGGCGACGACGAGGCCGTCGGGCAGCTGGTCGGGATCGACGCCGGTGTCGTCCCCGCACCGGGGCGCGGGGGCGCGCCGCGCGTCCCGTCCCTCCGGCGCGGTGCTCGTGCCGGCCACACTCATCCCCGTACCCCACCTCTCAGACGGCGCAGGGCCCCGAGTGGGTCACCCTACTAGCTCTCGGTGACGGAGCGGCACCCTCCGGAGGCACGCTGTGCCCGCGCCGACGCGTAGAGACATACGGCCGCGGCGGTGGCGAGGTTCAGACTCTCGGCCTGGCCGTGGATGGGGACGCGGACGACGGCGTCGGTGAGAGCGCGGGTCTCCTCCGGGAGCCCCCAGGCCTCGTTGCCGAACAGCCAGGCGGTCGGGCCGCCCATGCTCCCCTTGTCGAGTTCCTGGTCCAGGTCGTGGTCGCCTGCCCCGTCGGCGGCGAGGATCCGCACCCCGGCGTCCCGCAGTCCCCGCACGGCCTGCTCGACGGGCACGCCCACGGCGACCGGCAGGTGGAAGAGGGAGCCGACGGAGGCGCGTACGGCCTTGGGGTTGTACAGGTCGACGGAGGCGTCGGTGAGGACGACCGCCTCGGCGCCGGCGGCGTCGGCGCAGCGCAGCACGGTTCCGGCGTTGCCGGGGTCGCGGACGTTGGCGAGGACGGCGACGAGCTTGGGCCGGGCGGCGAGCACGTCCGCGAAGGGCGTGTCGAGGAACCGGCAGACACCGACGAGACCCTGCGGGGTGACGGTGGTGGAGATGTCGGCGATGACCTCTTCGGCGGCGAGGTGCACCCGGGCACCGGCGTCGCGGGCCGCTCCGACGATGTCGGCGTACCGCTCGGCGGCCTCGACGGTGGTGAACAGCTCGACGAGGACGGGGGCGCCGTCGATCCGGTGCGCGGCCGCTTCCCTGACGGCCTGCGGCCCCTCGGCGAGGAACAGCCGGTCCTTGCCCCGGAAGTTCCGCCTGGCGAGCCTGCGGGCGGCGGAGACGCGTGCGGACCGGGGGGAGATCAGCTCGGGGCTGACGGGGGACATGCTCTTCACCTTCAGGAGATCTCGGAGTGCGGCGCCCGCCACGGGCGCGGTCAACCGCGCGGCCGGCCACCGAGCACGCGCGGCCGAACGACGGCACTGCCGCCGCAACGACAGGACCCGCAAGCCGGGAAGCCTGCGGGTCCCTCAGTGAGCGTCAGCTCGAAGCCGGTGCGGCGTCACGCAGCCTTGGGGGCGTTGACGTCCGACGGCAGCGCCTTCTGGGCGACCTCGACGAGCGCGGCGAACGCGTTCGCGTCGTTGACGGCCAGCTCGGCCAGGATCTTGCGGTCGACCTCGACGTTCGCGGCCTTCAGACCCTGGATGAAGCGGTTGTAGGTGATGCCGTTGGCGCGGGCAGCGGCGTTGATGCGCTGGATCCACAGCTGACGGAAGTCGCCCTTGCGCTTCTTGCGGTCGTTGTAGTTGTAGACCAGCGAGTGGGTGACCTGCTCCTTGGCCTTGCGGTACAGGCGCGAGCGCTGACCGCGGTAGCCGGAGGCCGCCTCGAGGATCGCCCGGCGCTTCTTGTGGGCGTTGACTGCCCGCTTGACGCGTGCCACTTGTTAACTCCTTGTAGCGGGGCCGTGGGGGTACTCACACGGCCCGGAAACGATTGGGTCCCGGTCCGGACGTACGGCGCTCAGGCGGCGCCGTGACGTCACTTGCCGAGAAGCTTCTTGATCTTCGCGGCGTCGCCCGGGGCCATCTCGGCGTTGCCGGTGAGGCGACGCGTCACGCGGGACGACTTGTGCTCGAGCAGGTGGCGCTTGCCGGCGCGCTCACGGAGCACCTTGCCGGAGCCGGTGACCTTGAAGCGCTTGCTGGCACCGCTGTGCGACTTGTTCTTCGGCATAGCGCCGTTCTCTCCTCGTCGGTGGCGCTCTGGTGCCCGGTCACGAAAACCGGGCACGGTGGAGCGTCGCTCTGTGTTTCGGATACAACCTGGGGAACGGGGTCCCCCGGGGTCACGCCTCGGCCGGCTCCTCGGACGGTGCCTCTGCCTCGGCGGGGTTCTCGGCCGCGTTCTGCGACTTGCCGGGGTTCGCCTTCGCGTCGGCCTTGCGGGCCTCCTGCGCCTGACGGGCCTCGGCCATCGCCTCGGTCTTCTTCTTGTGCGGACCGAGGACCATGATCATGTTTCGGCCGTCCTGCTTCGGGTTCGACTCCACGAAACCGAGGTCCTGGACGTCCTCCGCGAGACGCTGCAGCAGTCGGTAGCCCAGCTCGGGCCGGGACTGCTCGCGACCACGGAACATGATCGTGATCTTGACCTTGTCGCCCTGCTTGAGGAACCGGACGACGTGACCCTTCTTGGTGTCATAGTCGTGCGGGTCGATCTTCGGCCGGAGCTTCATCTCCTTGATGACCGTGTGCGCCTGGTTCTTGCGCGCCTCACGAGCCTTCATGGCCGACTCGTACTTGAACTTCCCGTAGTCCATGAGCTTGCAGACGGGCGGACGAGCGGTCGCCGCCACCTCGACGAGGTCGAGGTCGTACTCCTGAGCAAGCTCAAGGGCCTTGGCAAGCGGAACAATCCCGACCTGCTCGCCGCTGGGACCGACAAGTCGCACTTCGGGAACGCGAATCCGGTCGTTGATGCGGGGCTCGGCGCTGATGGATCCTCCTCGGTAGCACCACACGACGGTCTGGCGGACCGCCGAGTAACGTCTTTTCGTTAGACCTAACCGCGACGAAGCACAAAAAATGCCCCGGACGATCACAGGCGGGGCTCCCATTGCTACCGGAGCACCGCCGCGATGACCGCGGGGCGCGCTTTCGGACGGCTCCATCGTCCGTACGGAACGATGGTGGCCGTCTGACCGGATGACCCGCCGCCCCGGAGGACGGTCAGGTGGGAGATCGGAGCCTCCACTTGTGGGCCGAGCACATAGGTGTCCGGCCGGTCGACATCCAGGTTACCAGGATCGCTTGACCGGGGCCAATCGGGGCGGAGCGCAGCGGGGCGGGGCTGATGAGGGCGACCGCCGGCCCTCGCCTATCGTGTGGGGCATGAGTGAGACCCCTCCTGAGAACACCGACTTCGACGCGATGACCCGGGACATCGCCGAGGTCCCCGCCGTCGAGGTGATCGTGACGGTCGCCGTCAACCTGATGAGCGCCGCCGCCGTCAAGCTCGGGCTGAGCGAGGAGGGCGACAAGTACAAGGACCTGGACGAGGCCCGCAAGCTGATCACCGGGCTCGCCGGGCTGCTGGACGCGAGCGCGACGGAGATCAGCTCCTTCCACGCGGCCCCGCTGCGCGACGGCCTGAAGTCGCTGCAACTGGCGTTCCGCGAGGCGTCGATCGTGCCGGACGAGCCGGGCCAGGGCCCCGGCGAGAAGTACACCGGCCCGGTCTACGGCTGATCGCGGCCTAACCCTTCACGTACAGGGGCTCGCCCGGAGGCGTGGTCCCGGCCGGCAGGAGTGCCAGGTCGAGGCCGCGCACCAGGCGGGCCCTCAGTGTCTCGTCGGCCGACAGCCGCTCGGCGACGGCGCGGGCGGCCTCGGCGGGCGGGGCGGCCGGGTCGAGGACCAGGGCGAGGGTGCCGTCGGCCTGGCCGGGCCCGAGGTGCGCGCGCAGCACGGCGGGCACGGCGGCCACGGCGGCGCGGACGGCCTCGGTCACGGCCGGGTCGGCGAGCGGGTCGGTGCTGGTACGGCCCTCGGCCAGGGCGAGCAGCGCCGGGCCGGTCAGCTCGAACGGCACCGGTCCGGCCAGGTCCAGCACGACCGTGTCCGCCTTCTCGTGCGCGGCGGCCTGCAGCGCCTGGTGCAGGGGTACGGCGACGGGCCGGGCCGCCGGGTCCCAGCGGGCCAGGGAGTCGGTGGAGGTGAACGCCGGCAGGGCGGTGCGGGTACCGGCCTTCAGCGTCGGTACGGCCATGTCACTGGTCTTCTCGCGGCGCAGCCCGTTCTCGTCCTCCTCGACCTCGCCGAGCATCGCGACGACGGGCACCAGCAGCCGGGCGCCGCGGAGGGCCTCCAGGACGGGGCCGACGGCCGTGCGGTCCTCGGCCCAGGCGGCGAGGGCGGCGCTCAGCCGGGGGTCGGCGGAGCCGTCGTCGTCGGAGAAGCCGGGGTCGGGAATGTTCTTGTTCGCCACGGTCACCGACCCTATAGGGGGAGGCCGCCACGCTGGTACGGGGCCGGGGTCGCTGCCTGCGGTGGCGGTGGTCCGCCCGGCCGGTGCACAGGAATCCCGGTATTCGCCGACCTGGCTCTCAGCCGCGTCCCACCTGGCGCACAGGCCCCGCCCCGAGCATCGCGGGCATGGAGTCCCCCGAAGCCCGCCGTCGTCGCGCACGCCGTGCCCGCCATGGCCCGTCGTCGCTGATCGCGCCGGCCGTGGTCGCGGTCGCGGTCGCCGGGGCCACGGCGGGCGGCACGGCCTACGTCAGGGCACGCGCGCACCCCGGTGCCGGGGCCGTATCGTCGGCTGCGACGCCGTCGGCCTCCTCTCCCCCGGCCGCGGCGGGCGAGGAGGCATCGGTGGAACCCGCGACCTCGCCTTCGGCCGTCGCGCGGAAGGCGTCGCTGTCCCGGGCCATGGCGTCGGTGACGGTGCCGTCGGGGGCCGAGTTGTCGGCCGCCGTGTTCGACCTCGCCTCCGGTGACAGTGCCGTGTACGGCGGGGGCGCCTTCGACACGGCGAGCATCGTCAAGGTGGACGTCCTGGCCGCTCTGCTGCTCCAGGCGCAGGACGCGGGGCGGCACCTGACGGACGCCGAGCGGGTGTACGCGACCCGGATGATCGAGAACAGCGACAACGCCTCGACCACCGCGCTGTGGCACACGATCGGGCGGGCCGAGGGCCTGGACGCGGCGAACCGGCGGTTCGGGCTCGGCTCGACCTCCGGCGGCGCCGGTGGGCTGTGGGGGCTGACCCAGACCACCGCTTCCGATCAACTGCGTCTGCTGCGCCAGGTGTTCACGACGGATTCCCGGCTGAGCGCGGCCTCGCGGGCGTATGTGCGGGGCCTGATGGAGTCGGTGGAGCCGGACCAGCGGTGGGGGGTCTCGGCCGCCGCACCAGGGTCGGCCCCGGCGTTGAAGAACGGCTGGCTGCCGCGCAGTACGAGCGGGCTGTGGGACGTCAACAGCATCGGCCGGGTGCGCGTGGACGGGACCGGGTACCTGGTGGCGGTGCTGTCGAAGGGGACCGCCGGCAAGGCGCGGGGGATCTCGCTGGTGGAGGCCGCCGCGAAGGCGGCCGTGTCCGGTTTCGCGGCGGCGTCGTAGCCACGCGCTTCACGCGCGGGGGGCCGCGCTCCGCGTCCTCGTACCGGTGGGCCGGGCTCAGCGGGTGGTCCGGCGGCCCCGCCACAGGACGACCGCCGCCACCAGCAGGACCGCGCCCGCGCCGCCCGCCAGGGGGCCCGCCCAGCCGGCGGCGGAGCCGGCGGAGCCGGCCGTGTCCGGGCCCGGGCCGAAGTACTTCCCGGTGTAGGACGCCGGGCGCAGTCGTCGCGGTTCGAGGCGGGCCGCGGCCTTCAGGGCGGCCGCCGGGTCGATCATCCCGAAGCCGCGGGAGTCGTCCCGGCCGCCGACCGGGGCGTCCCGGGCGGTGTCCTCCAGGAGTCTCTTGATCTGGGCGGGGGTGAGCCGCGGGTGGGCGGCCTTGACGAGGGCGGCCGCGCCGGAGACGAAAGCGGAGGCCGCGCTGGTGCCCCAGCCCTCGTAGTACCTGTGGTCGGGGTCGGCGATCACGACGTCCACGCCGGGTGCGCTGACCGCCGCGTACCAGCGCCGGGTGGAGAAGGAGGCCCGGGTGCCGAACTTGTCCACGGCGGTGACGGCGATGACGCCCGGGTAGGCGGCCGGGTAGGAGACGTGGTCGCCCTTGTCGCCCCCGTTGCCCGAGGAGGCCACGACGACGACGCCCTTCTTCAGGGCGTACTGCACGGCCTCGTCCTCGCTGGGCTCCGGGTGGGCGGAGGCGGAGTCGTCGCCGAGGGAGAGGTTGATGACGTCGGCGCCGTGGTCGGCGGCCCAGCGTATGCCGTCGGCGAGGGCGTTGCCCCGGCTGGTGCGGGCCTTGGTGCGGGCGGAGTCACCGTCCTCCAGGATGACCCGCACGGGCAGGATCTTCGCCTCGGGCGCGACGCCCACGACACCGTCGGTGCGGCCGGCTCCGTGGCCGTGTCCGGCGATGATGCCGGCCATGGCGGTGCCGTGCCGGGCCCAGGCGCGGTCGCCGGGCCCGGCGCCGAAGCCGATCATGTCCTTGGCGGGCAGCACGTTCCCGGTCAGGTCCGGGTGGTCGGCCTCGACGCCGGTGTCCAGGACCGCGACGGTGACGCCCCGGCCCTTGGTGGTGCGCCATGCCTGGTCGAGGTGGAGCGCGGACAGGCCCCACTGCTGGGCGCGGATGCTGTCGGCGCGGGCCGCGGCGGACGGCAGCAGGGTGAGCGAACCGGCGAGCAGCACGGTCAGTGCCGAGCCGGTGGCGCGGGCACGGCGGCGGCCGCGCGTCGGTCGCGTCATGAGGGCTTCTCCGTGGCCTTGCCTGCGGTCTGGCGCAGCCGCCGCTCGACGCGGTCGGCCAGCCCTTGGGCCTCGTTGCCGAGGCCGGCCTGGGCGGGTGCCGTGGTGGCGCCGGAGTGCACGGCGTCCGCGGCGGGCTGGGGCGAGTCGACGGTGCGGCCGTCGGCCCAGCCGGAGACGGCGTAGGCGACGACGGGGACGTCGGTGAGCACGGAGATGGTCCAGCTCGCGCGCTGCGGGGCACCGAAGTGCGCGGCCGCGGTGCCCTTGGCGGCGTAGGGCCGGGGCATCAGGTCGGCGCGGCGGTCCAGGTGCTCCCCACGGAACCGGGTGGCGAGCGCGGACATGGCGGCGGGGTCGCCCTTGGTGAACAGCAGGCCGACGGTGGTGACGTAGCTCTGCGTGGCGTCGGTGTAGGTGGCGCGCAGCAGCCGGCGGCAGCCGACGGGGGCGAGCGCCTTGCGCAGCAGCGGGTCGAAGGCGTCGGCGCAGCCGCTGTCCCGGGCCACGGCGATCCGCGTCCAAGTGCGGTCGGCGCCACCGGGGCCGGCGCCGGTGCCCTGGAGGGTGGGCGGGAACAACTGGTCGACGGGCACGCTGTGCCAGAGCGTCGCGGCCGCGCTGAACCCGCCTGCCGCCGTGCCGTCACCGCCGTCGCCGGTGAGCCAACTCCCGGTCACCGCACCGCCGATGAGGCCGAGCCCGAGGACCAGACAGGCGGCGGCAGCGGCGGTCCGGGGCCGCATCCGCAGGCCCAGCGGCCGCGCCCGCATCCGCTCGTCGTATCCCTCGGGTTGCCCGAACGACACGACGGGCCGCGCGGCGGCACCGGCGCTCCAGGACAGGGCCGGGTCCGGGGACATGGGGGGG
>NZ_JAJSZC010000018.1:0-60333 GCF_036815105.1 Streptomyces sp. IBSBF 3136 | reverse complement strand
CCCCGCCCCCGGTGCCCCCGCCGCCGTGCCGTGAGTCCGTGAGGGGACCGTCAGTCCCGGCCGGCCGCGGCCGGTACGGCGACGCGGTCCTCGCCCGCGTACACGTTCATCGAGCTGCCCCGCAGGAATCCCACCAGGGTCAGCCCGGTCTCGGCGGCCAGGTCCACCGCGAGCGACGAGGGCGCCGACACCGCCGCCAGCACCGGGATCCCCGCCATCACCGCCTTCTGCGCCAGTTCGAACGAGGCCCGGCCCGAGACCAGCAGCAGCGTCCGCGACAACGGCAGGTCACCGTTCTGCAGCGCCCGCCCGACCAGCTTGTCTACCGCGTTGTGCCGGCCGACGTCCTCCCGTATGTCCAGCAGCTCACCGTCCTCGCTGAACAGGGCGGCCGCGTGCAGGCCACCGGTCCGGTCGAACACCCGCTGCGCCGCCCGCAGCCGGTCCGGCAGGCTCGCCAGCAGCCGCGGGGTCACCCGGACCGGGGGAGTGTCGGCGATCGGCCAGCGCGCGGTCGTGCGCACGGCGTCCAGACTGGCCTTCCCGCACAACCCGCACGACGACGTCGTGTACACGTTCCGCTCCAGCGTGAACTCCGGCAGCGCCACACCCGGGGCGGTCTTCACGTCGACCACGTTGTACGTGTTCACGCCGTCGGCGGTCGCCCCCGCGCAGTAGACGATGTTCTGCAGATCGTCGACGGTCGCCAGCACACCCTCGCTCACCAGGAACCCCGCCGCCAGCGCGAAGTCGTCACCCGGCGTCCGCATGGTGATCGCCAGAGGCTTGCCGTTCAGCCGGATCTCCAGCGGCTCCTCGGCGACGAGCGTGTCCGGCCGGCTGGACACCGCCCCGTCCCGGATCCGGAGGACCTTGCGTCGTTCCGTGACTCGTCCCATGTCCTGATCAGCCCCGGTTCTGTCGTACGAGTGGCCGAGAACGGCCCCTGATGCGGAGATTGCCGTTGGCGACCGGGCCGTCGTGCGGCGAGGTGACCTCAGCGCTCTCATTGTCCTGCACATGGAGCGTGAGGTGGCGGCCCACTGCGCGGTACCGCCCACCGTCGTCGTCCCCGTCCGCCCGGACCCGTCCCAGGTACCCCGGCCCGCGTCCCGCACCCCGGCTTCGGCGCCCGGGCCACCCGGCGGACGTCGCGCGGACCGGCCGGGACTCTGCGGAAGCCGACAACACAGGCGCCAGTTTCCTGTGACTTCACCTGCCGTCGTACCCGTGAGTCACTGATCAGACTGGTGGATCCCGCTACCCACGGCAACGAGGGGACCCCCGCCATGAACGGCTCGCGCATCGCCGCCATCGGTCACTACCAGCCCGCCAGGGTCCTCACCAACGAGGACCTGGCGGGCATGGTCGACACCAGCGACGAATGGATCCGCAGCCGGGTGGGCATCCGCACCAGACACATCGCCGGCGCCGACGAACCGGTCGACGAACTCGCCGCGCACGCCGCCGCCAAGGCACTCGCCGCCGCGGGACTGGCCCCGGACGACATCGACCTGGTCCTCGTGGCCACCTCCACCGCCATCGACCGGTCGCCGAACACCGCGGCCCGGGTCGCCGCCCGGCTCGGCATCCCGCGCCCGGCCGCCATGGACGTCAACGTCGTCTGCGCCGGCTTCACCCACGCCCTCGCCACCGCCGACCACACGATCCGGGCGGGCGCGGCGACCCGGGCCCTGGTCATCGGCGCCGACAAGATGTCCGAGGTCGCCGACTGGAGCGACCGCAGCACCTGCGTCCTGGTCGGCGACGGGGCGGGGGCCGCCGTGATCGAGGCGTGCGCGCCGGGCCGGGAAGCGGGGATCGGGCCGGTGCTGTGGGGATCGGTGCCGGAGATGGGCCACGCCGTGCGCATCGAGGGCACCCCGCCGCGGTTCGCGCAGGAGGGGCAGAGCGTGTACCGCTGGGCCACCACCCAGCTGCCGCCCCTGGCCCGCAGCGCCTGCGAGAAGGCCGGGATCGCCCCCGCCGACCTGGCCGCGGTCGTCCTGCACCAGGCCAACCTGCGCATCATCGAACCGCTCGCGCAGAAGATCGGCGCCGTCAACGCCGTGATCGCCCGCGATGTCACCGAATCGGGCAACACCTCCGCCGCCAGCATTCCGCTCGCCCTGTCCAAGCTGCTGGAGCAGGGCGCGGTCCGCGGCGGCGATCCGGTCCTGCTGTTCGGTTTCGGCGGGAACCTCTCGTACGCCGGACAGGTCGTACGGTGCCCGTGAGGCCGACCGCGGGGACGCTCGGGAGGACGTGACGCGCCCAACCCCCTCGCCCGGCCTCTGTGCACCGCAGACTGTAGACAAAAGACAATCCACAGTGGGCAGTCCACCGTGCGCGGCATACGACCGACCGCACACGACCCGCCGCACACGGTCCGCCGCAGACGACCATCTGCACAACGGCCCGCCGCGTACGGCACCTGCCCGGGAGGGGGACCGCGATGCTGTCGACCGGACTGCCGCAAGGAGCCGTGCCCAGGCTGGAACGCCCCGGCCCGCTGCGCGACCGCGTGTACGAGGCGCTGCTGGAGCTGATCACCACACGCGCCCTGCGTCCCGGCCAGCACCTGGTGGAGAGCGAACTCGCCGGCCACCTCGGCGTGTCCCGGCAGCCCGTGCGGGAGGCCCTGCAGCGGCTCAACACCGAGGGCTGGGTCGATCTGCGGCCCGCCCAGGGCGCGTTCGTGCATGTGCCCACTCCCGAGGAGGCCGACCAGCTCCTCACGGTCCGTACCCTCCTGGAGGCCGAGGCGGCCCGGCTCGCGGCCCTGAACGCCGACCAGGCGGGCATCCATGCTCTCCAGGACATCGTCCGGCAGGGCTGGGTGGCCGTGGCCGAGGACGACGTGCACCGCGCCGTCGCCCTGAACGCGGCCTTCCACCGCAAGGTCATGGAGATGGCCGGCAACAAGGTCCTGACCGGACTCGCCGCCCAGGTCGACCGCCGGGTCCGCTGGTACTACGCGCCGGTGGCCGGGCTGCGCGGCGGCACCGCCTGGCAGGAGCACCAGGACCTCGTCCAGACCATCACCGACCGCGACGACCAGGGCGCCGGCCGCCTGATGCGCGAACACACCGAGCTCACCCGCCAGGCGTACCACCAGCACAACGAGGCCTGACCGACGCCGCCCAGCGTCGGGCCGCCGAGGGGGCAGTGACTTCACTCATAGTCCCTGCCCGGTGACTGTCGGCTTTCCCGACCTGTCGGTAACTTCTCCGTTCACGCCGCGCTGCCCGCCCCCGGGCCGTCCGGCGCGCACCCAGGCCGGTCGACCCGGCCCTCCCGCGTTTCTCGCGGCCTTCCCGCACCTTTCTCTCGACCGTGCACCGAGAGCGGAGCAACCGAATGGCATCCACCCTCACCGCGTCCCCCCTCAGCCGCAAAGCCGGCACGTCCTGGCCCGAGGCGTGGCAGCGCTGCCTCGCCGCCGCACCCGAGGCGTTCCGGGACGACCGCGTCCTCAACCTCTGGAACGCCGGCTGGCACGCCGACGGCCGGGCCCTGCCCGCCACCAGCCCGGTGGACGGCACCCCCATAGCCGGCCCGCCCCGGCTGGACCGGGCCGTCGCCCGGCACGCCGTACGGGCAGCGCTCGACCAGCACCGCGCCTGGCGGCACGTCCCGCCGGCCGAGCGCCGGGCGCGGGTCGCCGCCACGCTCGACGCGCTCGCCGGGCACCGCGACCTGCTGGCCCTGCTGCTCGTCTGGGAGATCGGCAAGCCGTGGCGGCTCGCCCGGGCGGACGTCGACCGGGCCATCGACGGCGTCCGCTGGTACGTCGACGGCATCGAACCCATGATCGCCGGCCGGGCCCCGCTGGACGGGCCCGTGTCCAACATCGCGAGCTGGAACTACCCGATGAGCGTCCTCGTCCACGCCCTGCTGGTGCAGGCGCTCGCGGGCAACGCGGTCATCGCCAAGACCCCCACCGACGGCGGCGTCGCCTGCCTCACCCTGGCCTGCGCGCTCGCCGCCCGCGAGGGACTCCCCGTCACGCTCGTCAGCGGCAGCGGCGGAGAACTCTCCCAGGCGCTGGTACGGGCGCCCGAGATCGGCTGCGTCTCCTTCGTCGGCGGCCGTGACACCGGTGCCGCGGTCGCCACGGCCGTGGCCGACCTGGGCAAGCGGCACGTGCTGGAACAGGAGGGCCTGAACACCTGGGGGATCTGGAACCACTCGGACTGGGACACCTTCACCGCGCTCGTGCCCAAGCTGTTCGACTACGGCAAACAGCGCTGCACCGCCTACCCGCGCTTCGTGGTCCAGCGCGACCTGTTCGACGCGTTCCTCGCCGCCTACCTGCCGGCGGTCCGCGCGCTGCGGGTCGGCCACCCCCTGGCGGTCGAGCACCCGGATGACCCGTTCCCGGACCTGGACCTCGGTCCGGTCATCAACGCGGCCAAGGCCAAGGAACTACGCGACCAGGTCACGGAGGCCGTCGACCGCGGTGCCGTCCCCCTCTTCCGCGGCGATCCGGCCGCCGCCCGCTTCCTGCCCGGCCAGGACACCTCCGCCTACGTCCAGCCCGTCACCCTCCTCGACCCGCCCCGCTCCTCACCGCTCCACCACGCGGAACCCTTCGGCCCCGTCGACACCATCGTCCTGGTCGACACGGAGGCCGAACTGCTGGCCGCCATGAACGCCTCCAACGGCGCCCTGGTCGCCACCCTGTCCACGGACGACCGGGCCACGTTCGAGCGACTGGCCCCGCAGATCCGCGCCTTCAAGGTCGGCCACGGCAGGCCCCGCTCCCGCGGCGACCGCGACGAACTCTTCGGCGGCTTCGGCGCCTCCTGGCGCGGCGCCTTCGTCGGCGGGGAACTGCTGGTACGGGCGGCCACCGCACGGAATACGCAGGTGAAACGCACTCCGAAACCTTGGTATTGTTGTCCATGTCGCCGCGGGGAACGCCCCGCAGGGCGGCAGACACACCTGGTCCGGGTGGCGGAATGGCAGACGCGCTAGCTTGAGGTGCTAGTGCCCTTTATCGGGCGTGGGGGTTCAAGTCCCCCCTCGGACACCAGCGAAGACCCCAGTGCATCTGGGGTCTTCTTCTGTTTCACCACGCACGGCGTGGCCGGCCTCCACCCTCGGGGCCCGCCCGCCCGCCTCGCTCGGTAGGGCTCGAGCCGCCGCGGGCGGCGGCCGACAGGGAGCCGGCCCGCCGCCCGGCGGGGATTCGAGTCGCCGCACGTGAAGTGAGCGAGGTGGCGTCAGCCGGTCGCGCTGCCCGAGACCCACTCGCTCCACGGCATGTTCCAGTCGCTGAGGCCGTTGCCCGGGGCCAGCTTGGTCTTGTCCTGGGAGTTCTTGATGATCACGACGTCGCCGATCATCGAGTTGTCGAAGAACCACGCGGCAGGCGTCCTGCTGCTACCGCCGCCCCTGACGTCCTTCAGACCCACGCAGCCGTGGCTGGTGTTGACCTTGCCGAAGACCGCGTCGGTGCCCCAGTAGTTGCCGTGGATGAAGGTGCCGGAGTCGGTCAGGCGCATGGCGTGCGGTACGGCCTTGATGTCGTACGACGGCTTGCCGTCCTTCTCCGTGAGGCCGACGGTCGCACCGTTCATGTGGATCTGCCGGAACTTCTCGGAGATGACCATCCGACCGTTGTACGTCGGGTGCTCGGCGCTGCCGGACGAGATCGGGATGGTCTTGATCTTCTTGCCGTCCCGCACGACGGTCATCTGCTTCGTCTTGGCGTCGACGGTGCTGATCTGGCTCCGGCCGATCTTGAACGTGACCGTCTTCTGGACGCCGCTGCTGCTGAGCGTGACGGTGACGGTGGAGCCCGGCTTCCAGTAGTTCTGGGGGCGGAAGTCCAGACGGTGATCGTTGAACCAGTGGCCGACGACCTGCTGGCCGCCGCTGGAGCTGACCTGGATCGCCGACTGCACGGCCGCCCTGTCGGCGACCGCCTTGCCGAAGTCGACCGTCACCGGCATGCCCACGCCGACGGTCGAGCCGTTCTCGGGGGACAGGTGCCCGATGAAGTTGTTGGCCGGGGAGACCGTGGTGATCGTGGCGTTCCCGGTGACGGAGCGGCCCTGGGCGTCCACGGCCTCGGAGGCGACCTGGTACTTCGTGGCCCGCTCCAGCCGGCCGGTCGACTTCCAGGACGTGCCGTCAGCGGACAGGGTGCCCGCGACCTCGGTACCGGACGCGACGGCGGTCACGGTCACCTTGGTGAGCTTGCCGTTGCTGACGGTGACCACGACGGGCCTGTCGACGCCGACGTTGTTGGAGCCCGGCCCAGGAGTGATCTTTATTCGGGCGTCCGAGGGCGCCTGAGCGGCCGCCGACGCCTGATCTCCCTGCGTCTGCGTCTGAGTCTGAGTCTGCGTCTGGGCCTGGGTCTGCGCCTTTGCCGGTGCGGGTGCCGACGACTGCGTGGGCGTCGGCGCCTGTGAGGTCGGCTGGGTCCCGGTGCCGTTGCCGCCGGTGGCGGCGTGACTGGTACCGCCGAGGGCCGTGAGGGCGAGTGCACCGCCGATTACGCCGGCCGTAGCCATCAGCCCGGTGCGTCGCTTACGTGCCGTGATCAAACGCTTCTCCCATGCCACTGGTCGTTGAATCCCTGGAGCCGTTCGCACGAAGACGTGCGACCGGCCGTAAAGAGCCATTTTTATGCATTCATCCGCTGAAACGGACAAATTGTGGCGGATTCCACGTGAGGGGAGACAGTGCCGTGTCGAGGTCCGGGAACGGATCGACCGTCACACAGTGTGTTCATCCTGGTCGGCTCGCCGGTCCTGCCGCGACGGTCGCAGGACCGCCTCGCCCGCGCGCACGAGTGCGGACAGTTGTTGCCCGGCCCAGCGGCTGAGGTCCCGCGCGGGGGCCGTGTCCAGTTCGATGGTCACCTTGACGTAGCGGGTGTCCAGTGGCGTGACCTGGGTGAGAGCGAACGCGGAGGGCGGGGGAGCGGCGGGGGCCGTGGGAGCCGTCGGGGGTGTGGTCTCCGGTCGACGCCGCAGTGCGGCGCGGTAGGTGTCCTTGCGCTGGTTCATACCGCGTCCTGACGTTTGACGAGTTCCTCGGCGAGGTCCATGTACGCGGTGCCCTTCACCTCGACAGGGCTGCCGAAGGACTGGGAGTACAGGTCGAGCCGGGGGATGTGCGTGGTCAGCACGTCGAAACCCCGCTCGGTGAGGGCTTCGCGGGCATCGGCATCGGGGCCGGTACGGGTGGCGTCCGGGCGGTTCGTGCGGTTCAGCAGGACGGCGGCGCGGGCCGGCCGGGAGCGCAGCGACTGCATGTCGTCCATCTCCCGGTCGATGGGCGCCATCCGGTCCAGCTCGATCGGGGCCGGGGTCACGGGAATGATCCACTCGCTCGCGTACCTCATGACCCCCCGGGCGATCTGGGCGTGATCCTCCATCTGCGGGGCGTCGAACACCACGGCCCGCCGGTTGTCGAGGAAGTCGTTCACCCGCCGGTGCACGTCACCCACCGGCAGGGCGAGCACGGGAAACGGGAATCCGCCCGCGAGCTCGCTCCACCGCAGCGCCGAGGACGCGGGGTCGCTGTCCACGAGCAACGGCGACAGGCCCGACGCGTGCAGCGCGTGGGCCAGCCAGACGGCGCTGGTCGTCTTTCCCACCCCGGGTTTCAGATTCACGAACGCATAGCTCAGAGGCACGGGAGCCGACGCTAGCGGGCGAGCGCCTGCGGCTTCCGACGACGCGTGATCGCCGTACGAGGTTCACCCGGTGGCGCCGGTGAATCATTCGCGCGGGCTAATGCGTGACACCGGCGAGGAGTCGGTGGTCTCCCTGAGCGCGCCGCGGGCGCAGGCGCCGGAAAATCAGGTGCTCCGGCCGAGCGATCTCTCGTACCGTCGTCGCGTACCGGGCGCCGCGACTTCACGGCGGCGCGCGCCGCTGCACACACAGACACCGAGGGGAGCCGACCGTGCGTGACCGCACCGCCGTCGTCGTCCCCCCGTCGCGGTCAGAGGTGATCCTGGTGTCCTCGTCCGTCCGGTGCCCGCTGCGCGGCCGGCACCGGACCCCGTGACGAGTCACTGACCCGGTTCACTCGTACTCGCCCCTCCCGTCCACCGCGGACCGGCACGCCTCCTGTTCACCGGGGGCCGGCCGGGTTCGCATCCCGCGGCCCGGGAGGCCGGCGCCGGTGAGACCCCTGTCCGGGACACCTCCGCCTGGGACCCCCCGTCCGGGAAACTTCCGTTCGGGAGGCCTCCGTCCGGGATACCACGGGCCGGAAGAACCTCGTCCGGGATACCCCGGGCCGGAAGAGCTCCGTCCGGGAAATCGCGCTGCCCCCTTCCCTGAACCGCAGAAAGGCCATGGGCCGTGCGCACTCACGTCAACGACCTCGCGACCGTCCGCAACCTCGGCATCCTCGCCCACGTCGACGCCGGCAAGACCACCGTCACCGAGCGGATCCTCTTCGCGACGGGCACCACCCACAAGCGCGGGGAGGTCCACGACGGCACCACCGTCACCGACTTCGACCCCCAGGAACGCGACCGCGGCATCACCATCTTCGCCGCCGCCGTCAGCTGCGCCTGGGCCGGACACCGCATCAACCTCATCGACACCCCCGGCCACGTCGACTTCGCCGACGAGGTCGAACGCTCGCTGCGCGTCCTCGACGGGGCCGTCGCCGTCTTCGACGCCGTCGCCGGGGTCGAGCCGCAGAGCGAGTCGGTGTGGCGGCAGGCCGACCGGTACGGCGTCCCGAGGATCGCGTTCGTCAACAAACTCGACCGCGCGGGCGCAGACCTCGACCGGGCCGTCGACTCCATCCGGGAACGGCTGCACCCCGCCCCACTGGTCGTGCAGCTGCCCATCGGCGCCGAAGGCGACTTCACCGGCGTCGTCGACCTGGTGCGCATGCGCGCGCTGGTGGGCGACGACGGCGGTGGTGGTACGGCGGTGGAGGCGCCGGTTCCCGAAGCGCTGCGGGAGGAGGCCCTTCGCCGGCGCCGCACGCTGGAGGAGGCGGTGGCCGAGCTGCATCCGGCCGCGCTGGAGGAGTTCTGCGACCGCGAGACCCTGTCCGCCGCCACCCTGACCGCCTGCCTGCGCGATCTCACCCGCACCGGTGACGGCGTGGTCGTCCTGTGCGGCTCCGCCTACCGCGACCGCGGCATCGAACCGCTGCTGGACGCGGTGGTGGCCTACCTGCCGTCACCGCTCGACGTGCCCGCCGTACGCGGCGTCCACGAGGGCACCGAACAGCGGCGGGCCGCCGAACCCGGGGCGCCGTTCGCCGCGCTGGCGTTCAAGGTGAACGCGAGCGGCACCGGGCGCCTGACCTGTGTACGCGTCTATTCGGGCACGATCGAGAAGGGAGACACCGTGTGGGACCCCGGCACCGGGCGCACCGAGCGGGTGGCACGGATCATCCGCCTCATGGCGGACCGGCACCTCCAGCTCGACCGGGCCGTCGCCGGTGACATCGTCGCGCTGGCAGGGCTGAAAGGCGCGCGGGCCGGGTCCACCCTCTGCGACCCGGGCGCCCCGCTGCTCCTGGAACGCCCCGTGGTCGCCGAACCCGTGGTGTCCGTGGCCGTCGAGGCGCGCCGCGCCACCGACAGCGGCCGGCTGGCGACGGCACTGGCGCGGCTCGCCGAGGAGGACCCCTCACTGGTCGTCCGCACCGACGGCGAGACGGGACAGACGGTGCTGTCCGGAATGGGTGAACTGCATCTGGAGGTGGCCGTGGAGAAGATCCGCCGCGACGGCGGGCCCGAGGTGACCGTGGGACGGCCACGGGTCGCGCACCGCGAGACCGTCGTACGTGGAGTCGGCGGGCTTGTCTTCCGGCACGTCAAACAGGACGGCGGAGCTGGGCAGTTCGCCCATGTCGTCCTGGACGTGGAGCCGCTCACGGGTGAACCGGCCGCGGCCGGCTTCGAGTTCCGGTCCACGGTGGTCGGCGGACGGGTGCCGCAGGAGTACGTGCGCGCGGTGGAGGCCGGCTGCCGGGACGCCCTGTCCGACGGGCCGCTCGGCGGCCACCCGGTGACCGGGCTGCGGGTCACGCTGACCGACGGCTCGACCCATGTGAAGGACTCCTCCGACATGGCCTTCCGCACCGCCGGGCGACTGGGCCTGCGGGAGGCGCTGCGCGCCTGCTCGATGGCCCTGCTGGAACCGGTGGCCGAGGTCACGGTCACCGTGCCCGAGGACGCGGTCGGCGGGGTGCTCGGTGACCTGGCCGCCCGGCGCGGCCGGATCAGCGGCTCCGAGAGCAGGGGCGGTGCGGCGGTCCTGACCGCCACCGTGCCGCTGGCCGAACTCTTCGGCTACGCGACCCGGTTGCGCAGCCGCACCCAGGGCCGGGGCACCTTCACCACCCGCCCGGCCGGCTACGCACCGGCGCCCCAGCCGCAGCCGCGGTCGGTCGCGGCCCGGTAGCCGACGTAGCTGGTCGGTATACAGGCCGTGGGCTTGTGTACGCGGTATACGGTCCGCACCACGCACCGGTGATACGCGCGGTGCGGACCGTCCGGCGACCGCATGTCGTCGGGCGGGTACCGCCGACTGCATACCGCCTACCGCATCCCACCGCCCGGTGACCGGCCCACGCCGACCGGTCCACGCTGACGGGCGACGGTCGACCGGCGCCCACCGACCGGTGACGGTTGACCGGCCCCCACCGATGGTCGACCGCTGCCCGCTGCCCGCTGCCCGCTGCCCGCTGCCCGCTGCCCGGCCGCAGCCGCCAGTGCCCGTCGGCTGTCTACCGTCGCCCGTCGCCCGTCGCCCGGCGACTGTCGACCGCCGACCGCCGACCGCCGACTGTCTAGCGGCGACCGGCGACCGGCGACCGCCGACCGCCGACCGTCGGCCATAGCCCCCCGCCCCCCACCCCAGGCGAACCCGCGCACCCCACCACCGCACCCGCAGGCAACCCCACAGACCCGGGAATCACCCTCCCCGGGCGATGCGGATGGTCCAGGCACCGGATGAGGTGGAAGGCGGACACCACCGGCCCGGTTGCCCGGAAGGCGTGAGGCGAAGATGACCGACGAAATCACCGGCGCGAGCGGCATGGCCGCCCTCGCCGAGGCAGACGCTCCCGTTTTCGAGACGCTCGTCCACATGACCCTGGACACCTTCGAGCGGTCCGGACTCGACCCCGAGACCTATCTGCTCGCCCGTATCGCCGCCCTGGTGGCGCTGGACGCGGCGCCGGCCTCCTACCTGCTCAACATCGGCACGGCGGAGCAGTTGGGGGTGCCGTTCGAGAAGGTGCAGGGCACGCTCGTGGCGATCGCGCCGGTCGTCGGCAGTGCCCGGGTGGTGTCCGCGGCCCGGAACATCGGGGTCGCGTTCGACCTGGACCTGGCCGGGGCGGAGGAGGCATGACGCGCCGCGGCGAACCGGCGGGGAGGGCATGAGCCATGTGCCGTTGGCTGGCCTACTCGGGCACACCCCTGGTCCTCGAAGAGGTCCTTTACCGCCCTAAGCACTCGCTGATCGACCAGAGCCTGCACGCGCGGATGGGCGTCGAGACGACCAACGGCGACGGCTTCGGCATCGGCTGGTACGCGACACACGCGCGGACCCCGGCCGTCTTCCACGACGTCGGGCCGGCGTGGAGCAACCGCAACCTCCAGGAGATCGCCGGGCACGTCAGCGCACCGCTGTTCTTCGCCCACGTCCGGGCGTCGACGGGTACGGCGGTGCAGCAGACCAACTGCCATCCGTTCCGCCATGATCGCTGGATGTGGATGCACAACGGCGCGATCGCCAGCTTCCACCAGCTCCGCCGGCCGCTCCTCCTCGGCGTCGACCCGGCGCTCTTCGCGTCGGTCGAGGGCACCACCGACTCCGAGGCGATGTTCTACCTGGCGCTGACGTTCGGGCTGGACGAGGACCCGCCCGGTGCGGTGGCGCGGATGGTCGGCTTCGTCGAGCGCGTCGCGGACGAACACGGTGTGTCCGCGCCGATGCAGATGACGGTCGCGGTGGCCGACGGGGAGAGCGTGTGGGCGTTCCGGTACGCCAGCGAGGGCACGCCGAGGTCGCTCTACTACAGCCGCAGGGTGGACGACCTGAGGGCGCTGCACCCGGACACGGACTTCCTGCGGGACGTCTCGGACGAGACCCGCCTGGTGGTGTCGGAACCGCTGGGTGATCTCCCCGGCGCCTGGAACGAGGTACCGGCGAACACGTACGGAGTGGTGGAGCCGGGCAGCGACCGGCTCCAGGAGTTCCATCCCGAACTCCCCTGACGGCCGACCGACTTGACCGTCCCTCCGGCCGGCCCTCCGGCCGGCCCTCCGCTCACCCCCTCACACCAGTCTCCCGTCCAGCGCCGTCCGCCACGCGGGCGACGGTGCGGCCCGGTTCGCCGGCCGGGGGCGGCTGCCGCCGCAGGCGAAGAAGGCGGCGAGGGGGAGGACCGCCGCGCCGACGGTGACGGCGTCCGGTCCGAGGCGGCCCAGTTCGATGCCGACCCGGCCCGCGGGGAAGCGCAGGGCGTGCGCGAGGGCGTGGGCGCGGACCTCGTCCAGGAAGCCGCCGCCGAGCTGGAGCCCCGCCCAGCCGCCGATCAGGACGCGTTCGGGCTGGAAGAGGTTGATCAGGTCGGAGAGGCCGGCGCCCAGGTACTCGGCGGTCTCGGCGAGGACGGCCGCGGCCACCGGATCGGGGTCGGTGCCGCTCGTCGGGCGGGCCGCGGCGAGCAGTTCGGTGAGGGCGGTCTCCTCGCCCGCACCGGCGGAGGGGCGGCCGCCCGCCTCCCGCCAGCGGGCGACGAGTGCCTCCGCACCCGCGTAGGCCTCCAGGCAGCCGTGGGCGCCGCACCGGCACCGGCGGCCGCCGACCCGGACCGTCAGGTGCCCCCACTCCACCGCCCGCCCCTGGGCCGCCTCCTCGGTGACGACGCAGGCGCCGACGCCGGAGCCGAACAGGACGACCACGGCGTTGCGGGCCCCGCGTCCGCCGCCGGACCACATCTCGGCCTGGCCGAGCGTCTTGGCGCCGTTGTCGATGAAGTACGGCACGTCGTCGGGCAGTTGGCCGCTGCGGCGCAGAAGTCGTTCGAGCGGGACGGCGTCCCAGCCGATCGTCTGGCCGTGGACGACCGCGCCGTCCTCCCCGGTGTCCTCGATGATGCCGGGTACGCCGATGCCGACGCCGAGCAGGTCGCCCGGCTCGAGCCGGGCCGTGCGGAGCACTTCGGCGACGCCTTGGTGCACATGGCCGACGACCGCGTCGACGTCGTAGCCACGCGGGCCCAACGGCCTTTCGGCGCGAGCTAGTTCGGTGAGACCGAGGTCCAGCAGCTCCACCCGCACCCGCGTCTCGCCGACGTCGACGCCGATCAGCCGGCCGCTGTCCGGCCGTATCCGCAGCAGCCGGCGCGGCCGGCCGGCGTCGGAGCCGACGCTGCCGGCCTCCTCCACCAGGCCGTCGGCCAGCAGTTCGGCCACGACGTTGCTGACGGAGCCCGAACTCAGCCCGGTCGCCGGGCAGAGCGCCTGCCGGCTCATCGGGCCGTCGAAATACAAACGTTGCAGAACGCTGCTCCGGCTCTCCCGTCGCAGGTCACGCACCGTACGGCCGCCCAGCCCTGCCATCCGGCCTCCCTGGTTCGCGCGTTTTGAGGGCCCGCCGGGCCGGTCGACGTTGCCGGATCCCTTGACGAGCGTTTCTCTTGAGGTTTAACTCACATCCTAAATTAAGCCATGAGGGGCTTCGGGGGCCGCACGGGGTGTCGGTTCCCGCGAACGCCCCTCGGGGTCTTCGACTCCCGGAAAGGGACACCAGGAGCCATGCGCAGCATCCGAGCCGCGGCCGTAGGCGCCGTCACCATGTCTCTCGCCCTCGCGGCTACGGCCTGCGGAGGCGGTTCGTCGAGCGGCGGCGGGTCCAATGACTCGCCGAAGACGCTCACCTACTGGGCCTCCAACCAGGGCGCCAGCATCGCGATCGACAAGAAGGTCCTGCAGCCGGAACTCGACAAGTTCCAGAAGCAGACCGGCATCAAGGTGAAGCTGGAGGTCGTGCCCTGGTCCGACCTGCTCACCCGCATCCTCACCGCCACCACCTCCGGTCAGGGCCCGGACGTGCTGAACATCGGCAACACCTGGAGCGCCTCCCTGCAGGCGACCGGCGCGCTGCTGCCGTGGGACGCGAAGAACTTCGACAAGATCGGCGGCAAGGACCGGTTCGTCGACTCGGCGCTCGGCTCGACCGGAGCGCAGGGCAAGGACCCGGCGGCGGTGCCGCTGTACTCGATGGCCTACGCGCTCTACTACAACAAGCAGATCTTCGCCGACGCCGGCATCAGCAAGCCCCCGGCCACCTGGGACGAGTTGATCGCCGACGGCAAGAAGATCAAGGCGAAGGGCAAGAACGTCCTCGGCGCCGAGGGCTCCAACCTCTCGGAGAACATCCACCACGTCTTCGTCTTCGCCAAGCAGCACGGCGCCGACTTCTTCACCGCCGACGGCAAGCCCGACTTCACCAACCCCAAGGTCGTCGAAGCGGTCAAGCAGTACGTCGACCTGATGGCCAAGGACAAGGTCATCCCGACCAACGACGCCGAGTACGCCCAGAACCAGTCGGTCAGCGACTTCGCCAAGGGTAAGCAGGCCATGCTGCTCTGGCAGTCCGCCGCCGCCAACCTCAAGTCGCAGGGCATGAGCGACGGCGCGTACGGCATCGCCCCCGTGCCCGTCCGGTCCGGCGCCCCCGGCACCGGCGCGCAGACCAACTCGATGGTCGCCGGTATCAACATCGCCGTCTTCAAGAACAGCCACAACCTGGGCGGTGCGACCAAGTTCGTGAAGTTCATGACCAGCGACGCCGAGCAGAAGATCCTCAACACGGCGTACACGTCCATCCCGCCGGTCAAGTCCGCACAGGCCGACGCGGCGTTCAACTCCCCGGCCACCGCGGTGCTCAAGCAGACCCTGGCCACCAGCGCGGCCGCGCTCCCGCAGGTCGCGGCTGAATCACAGTTCGAGACGGCGGTCGGCACGGCCGTCAAGGACCTGTTCGCCGACGTAGCGGCCGGCCGCTCGGTGACCACCGACTCCGTCAAGGCGAAGCTGGAGAAGGCCCAGCAGCAGATGCCGGCGGCCTGAGCACCATGACCTCGACCGCTCTGAAGGAGCCGGTCCGCGAGAACTCCCCCGGGGCGGCGCGCGAACCCCGCCGCCGCCCCGGGCGGATCCGCCGGATCGGACTCCCGTACCTGCTGCTCCTGCCCGCCCTGCTCCTCGAACTCCTCGTCCACCTCGTGCCGATGGTCATCGGCATCGTGATGAGCTTCAAGGAACTCACCCAGCTCTACATCCGCGACTGGGGCAGCGCCCCCTGGTCCGGCCTCGGCAACTACAAGGTGTCGGTGGACTTCGACGCCCCCGTCGGCGAGGCGCTGCTGCACTCGTTCTTCGTCACCATCGGCTTCACCCTGCTCTCGGTCGTCCTGTGCTGGCTGATCGGCACCGCCGCCGCGGTCTTCATGCAGGACACCTTCCGCGGCCGCGGCCTGCTGCGCGCCCTGTTCCTGGTGCCGTACGCGCTGCCCGTCTACGCGGCCGTGATCACCTGGGTCTTCATGTTCCAGCACGACAACGGCCTGGTGAACCACGTCCTGCACGACCAGTTGCACCTCACCGACAAGCCGTCCTTCTGGCTCATCGGCGACAACAGCTTCTACGCGTTGCTCGTCGTGTCGGTCTGGAAGGGCTGGCCGTTCGCCTTCCTCATCGTGATGGCCGGACTGCAGAACATCCCCAAGGAGCTGTACGAGGCGGCCGCGCTGGACGGCGCCGGGGTGTGGCAGCAGATCCGCCGCATCACGCTGCCGTCGCTGCGCCCCGTCAACCAGGTCCTGGTCCTGGTGCTGTTCCTGTGGACGTTCAACGACTTCAACACCCCCTACGTGCTGTTCGGCAGGTCCGCCCCCGAGGCGGCCGACCTGATCTCCGTGCACATCTACCAGGCGTCCTTCGTCACCTGGAACTTCGGCACGGGCTCCGCCATGTCGGTCCTGCTGCTGCTGTTCCTGCTGGTCGTGACGGGCGTGTACCTCCTGTTCACCTCGCGCGGACGGAGGGCCGCCGATGTCTGACCCCAGTTCCCCGATGGCACCGCCGCGTTCGTTCACCTGGTCCCGACGGATCTTCCTGACCCTGCTCACCGCCTTCGTCCTGGTGCCCGTGTACGTCATGGTCTCCAGTTCGCTGAAGCCGCTGGCCGACGTCACGGACAAGTTCCGCTGGCTGCCGAGCGGTCTGACCATCCGGCCGTACATCGACATCTGGTCGACGGTCCCGCTCGCCAGGTACTTCGTGAACTCGCTGATCGTGGCGGGCGCGGCCACCGTCTGCTCCGTCGTCATCGCCGTGTTCGCCGCCTACGCCGTCAGCCGGTACGACTTCCGCGGCAAGCGCGTCTTCACGGTGACCGTGCTGTCGACCCAGATGTTCCCGGGCATCCTCTTCCTGCTCCCGCTGTTCCTGATCTACGTCAACATCGGCAACGCCACCGGCATCGCCCTGTTCGGCTCCCGCGGCGGGCTGATCCTGACGTACCTGACGTTCTCCCTGCCCTTCTCCATCTGGATGCTCATCGGCTACTTCGACTCGGTGCCGCGCGACCTGGACGAGGCGGCGCTGGTGGACGGCTGCGGGCCGCTGAAGGCGCTGTTCAGGATCGTCGTGCCGGCCGCGATCCCCGGCATCGTCGCGGTCGCCGTGTACGCCTTCATGACCGCGTGGGGCGAGGTGCTCTTCGCGTCGGTCATGACCAACGACACCACCCGCACCCTCGCCGTCGGCCTCCAGGGCTACTCCACCCTCAACGACGTCTACTGGAACCAGATCATGGCCGCCTCGCTGGTCGTCAGCGTGCCCGTGGTGGCCGGCTTCCTGCTCCTCCAGCGCTATCTCGTCGCCGGTCTGACGGCGGGCGCCGTCAAATGACCCACACCCCTGATCCCGAAGGGACTTCAGTGTCCGAACGCATCGACCTCGCCGCACTCCCGCACGACTTCCTGTGGGGCACGGCCACAGCGGCGTACCAGATCGAAGGCGCCGTCGCCGAGGACGGCCGTTCACCGTCGATCTGGGACACCTTCTCGCACACCCCGGGCAAGATCGCGAACGACGACAACGGCGACGTCGCCTGCGACCACTACCACCGCTGGCGCGAGGACATCGATCTGATGCGCCGACTCGGCACCAACGCCTACCGGTTGTCGGTCGCCTGGCCGCGGGTGATCCCCGGCGGGCGCGGCCCGGTCAACGCCAAGGGCCTGGCGTTCTACGACGAGTTGGTGGACGCCCTGCTGGAGGCGGGCATCACCCCGTCCGTCACGCTGTACCACTGGGACCTGCCCCAGGTGCTCCAGGACCGCGGCGGCTGGCCGGAGCGGGACACCGCCTTCGCCTTCGCCGACTACGCCGCCGTGGTCGCGCGCCGCCTCGGCGACCGCGTCAAGCTCTGGACCACCCTCAACGAGCCCTCCTGCTCGGCCTGGATCGGCCACCTCGAAGGCACGATGGCCCCCGGCTGGACCGACCTCACCGCCGCCGTCCGCGCCTCCTACCACCTGCTCCTCGGCCACGGCCTCGCCACCGGGGCGATCCGCGCCGCCGTCCCGGACGCCGAGGTCGGCATCGTCAACAACCTCTCCACCGTGCACGCCGCGACCGACCGCCCGGAGGACCTGGCGGCCGCCCGCCGGCACGACGGCCACGTCAACCGCTGGTGGCTCGACCCGGTGCACGGCCGCGGCTTCCCGGCCGACATGGTCGACACCTACGGCGTCGAACTCCCCGAGCGACCCGGCGACCTGGAGACCATCGCGAGCCGGCTGGACTGGCTGGGCCTCAACTACTACTTCCCGGCGTACGTCGCCGACGACCCCGACGGCCCGGCGCCCCGCGTGCGCGCCGTGCGCCGCCCGGACGTCCCGCGCACCGGCATGGACTGGGAGATCGACGCGAGCGGCATCGAGACCCTGCTGCTCCGCCTGACCGAGGAGTACGGCGCCCGGAAGATCTTCGTCACCGAGAACGGCTCGGCCTTCGAGGACGTGGTCCGCCCCGACGGCACCGTCGACGACCCGGAGCGCCAGGACTACCTGGAGCGCCACCTGGCCGCCTGCGCCGCCGCGGCCCGCAAGGGCGCGCCGCTGGCCGGGTACTTCGCCTGGTCGCTGCTGGACAACTTCGAGTGGGCTTACGGCTACGACAAGCGCTTCGGCCTGGTCCACGTCGACTACCGCACCCAGGTACGCACGATCAAGGGCAGCGGACACCGGTACGCGGACATCGTCCGCGTCCACCGCGGCCAGGCACGCCGGGCCGCCTGAGCCCGGCCCGGACGACCGGTGGGCGCGGGTACGGGAGCCCGCCCCCACCGGTCCCTCACTCCGCAGGCCGGGCACCCACCGGCCGCGCACCCGCCGGTCCCGCACCCGACCGGCATTTCTGGACTGTCATGCACGCGCCAATGCGCCAAATGAACGGACGCATCCCCACCCCACTGAGGAGAGCCGCATGCCATCCCGTGTCCCGCGCACCCTGCTCGCCGCCGCCCTGTCCACCGTCGCCCTGCTGACCTCCGGCCCGCTGCTGGCCGCCCCCGCGCACGCCGCCCCGGCCGTCGCCGCCTGGGACACCGACCGCGCGGCCGCCGCCTACGCCGTGAACCCGGCCGCCGTCACCGCCTCCGGCAGCGAGAACGCCGGCACCGCCCCCGGCCTCGCCTTCGACGGCAACGGCTCCACCCGCTGGTCCAGCAACTTCGCCGACGACGCCTGGATCCGCGTGGACCTCGGTAGCGCGATCCGCGTCGACCACGTCACGCTGGACTGGGAGGCCGCCTACGGCAAGCGCTACGTCCTGGAGATCTCGAAGAACGGCACGGACTGGACCCCGTTCTACACGGAGACCGCCGGCACCGGAGGCTCCGTCACGGCCCACGCCTACCCCCAGGAGGTCACCGGCCGCTACGTACGCCTGCGCGGCCTGGAACGCGCCACCCCGTGGGGCTACTCCCTCTGGAACTTCCGGATCTACGGCGGTGAACCGGCCCCGGCGTCCACGACCCGCACGAACCTCGCCCTGAACCACCCCGCGTACACCAACTACTACCAGGACGCGGGCCATTCACCTGCGGCCGTCACCGACGGTGGCTGGCCGGCCGACCTGAAGGGGGACACCACCCGCTGGTCGACGGACTGGAACGCCGACCGCTGGGTGTCGGTGGACCTGGGCGCGCAGTCGACGATCGACACGGTGGACCTGTACTGGGAGTCGGCGTACGCGGTCGACTACCTCCTGCAGGTGTCGGACGACAACCGCACATGGCATACCGTCTACGAGCCGTCGGCGTCGGACATCGCGGCCCGCCGCGCGAACGTGAAGGCACCCGGCGACGCGACCGGCCTCCACGACACGGTCAAGCTCCCCTCCCCGGCGACCGGCCGCTACGTCCGCATGCTCGGCAAGGAGCGCCGCTCCTTCTACAACCCGGCTCCGGCGACTGCCCAGTTCGGCTACTCCCTCTATGAGTTCCAGGCCTGGGGCACAGGAGGCAGCGCGACCGCGGCGTACCCCGCCCTCCCCGCCGACCAGTCGGGCACGTACCGCACCACGTTCTTCGACGACTTCACGGGAACGAGCCTCGACCGCGCCAAGTGGCGGGTGGTCCGCACGGGCACGGAGATGGGCCCGGTGAACGGAGAGTCGCAGGCGTACGTCGACTCCCCGGACAACGTGCGCGTGACGAACGGGGAGTTGCTGCTCCAGGCCAAGTACTGCAAGGGCTGCACGAAGGCGGGCGGCGGCACCTACGACTTCACGTCGGGCCGCATCGACACCAACACCCACTTCGACTTCACGTACGGCAGGGTCAGCGCCCGCATGAAACTCCCCGTGGGCGACGGCTTCTGGCCCGCCTTCTGGCTGCTCGGCAGCAACGTCGACGACCCGTCCGTCTCCTGGCCGGCCTCGGGAGAGACCGACATCATGGAGAACATCGGCTACGGCGACTGGACCAGCACGGCTCTGCACGGCCCCGGCTACTCGGCGGACGGCAACATCGGCGCCCGCCAGACGTACCCCGCCGGCGGCACCGCGGACCAGTGGCACACCTACGCGGTCGAGTGGACCCCGACGGCGATGCGCTTCTACGTCGACGACCGCCTGGTCCAGGAGACGACCCGCAACGTCCTCGAATCGACCCGCGGCCAGTGGGTCTACGACCACAACCAGTACGTGATCCTGAACCTGGCCCTGGGCGGCGCCTACCCGGCGGGCTGGAACAAGGCGACCAGCCCCTACTGGGGCCTGCCCCAGTCGAGCGTGGCCAAGATCGCCGGCGGGGGAGTGGGGGCTGAGGTGGACTGGGTTCGGGTGGAACAGAAGGGCTGATCCGGCCGGGCGATCTTCCGCAACGGGACCGGGCGTTACTGGCGTCCGGTCCTCACAGCCGCAGCCCTGCCTCAAGTGCCCCAACGGCAGGTAGGCTTGATCACGTCGTCATTGCGGCCCGACGGGCTTCCGCTCCACTGACGTGGAGTCTCAAGGACATGCCCCCACCCGCACGAGTCTCTTCGTGCTGCCTGGGGGATTCCCTTGCTGTTCCGCGAGTCCGCGCAAACGATCGCCGAGAGGGCACTCGACAGCTCGCTCTACCTCCACCTCACCGAGCAGTTCGCGCACATGCATGGCTACCGGCCCAGCGCCGCTGAGGTCCGCTCCTGGGAGCGGAGCATCCCCGCGCTCGCCGCCGCACTCAACGACGCCGGTCTGGGCGAAGTCGAGATCATGCTGGAGTACGCCCTCCCGCTGAACAGCAAGCGTGCGGACGCAGTCCTCGCTGGAATGCATCCCGTCACGGGGGAGCCGTCTTACGTCGTCGTGGAACTGAAGCAGTGGAGCCAGGCGGAACCGGACGAGGACGACCCGGTGCTGTGCCATATCGATGCTTACGCCCATCCCGTCCTCAACCCCATAGAGCAGGTACGCCGCTACTGCGAGTACCTCGTCAACTTCAATGGGGCCGTGGCCGAGCACCCGCACCGGGTCAGTGGCGTGGCGTACCTGCACAATGCCACCGAGTTCGGCGTAGGCGGCCTCCGCGCAATCGAACTCGACTCCCACGGGCAGATGTTCACGGGGGAGAGGCGTGGCGAGTTCATCGAGCATCTGCGCGCCAAGCTCAGCGACAAGGCTGCCGGCGCTCGTGCGGCTGATGAGCTCCAGGCCGGCCGGACGGTTCCGTCGAGGCAACTGATGGCCGTTGCGGCCCAGGAGGTGCGCGAACGCGAGCAGTTCGTGCTTTTGGACGAACAGCAGGTGGCCTATCGCATGGTGCTCAATGCGGTACGCAGGGCCAAGCAGTCCGACCACAAGGAGATAGTGGTCATCACGGGAGGTCCCGGCACGGGCAAGAGCGTCATCGCGCTGTCCCTGCTCGGTGAGCTGTACCGGCAGGGCGTCCCGGCACTGCACGCCACTGGCTCTCAGTCCTTCACCAAGACGATGCGCAAGGTCGCCGGCACCCGCAAGCGTGAGGTGCAGGAGCTCTTCAAGTACTTCAACAGCTTCATGACCACCGAGAAGAACGCCCTCGACGTCCTGATCTGCGATGAGGCCCACCGCATCCGTGAGACCTCCGCCAACCGCTTCACCTCGGCTGCTCACCGCACCGGTAGGCGACAGATCGATGAACTGATCGACGTGGCCCGCGTCCCCGTTTTTCTTCTCGACGAGCATCAGGTGGTGCGCCCCGGCGAGATGGGCACGGTGGAGGACATCAAGGCGGCAGCCGCCGCGAAAGGTCTCGAATGCTGTGTCGTGCCGCTGGAGAGTCAGTTCCGCTGCGGCGGCAGTGACGCGTACCTGCGCTGGGTGAAGCGCCTTCTCGGCCTGGAGCGCGGCGGCCCGGTTGTCTGGGAGCCCGACGACCGTATGCAGTTGCTGGCCGCTGACAGTCCCCAGGAAATGGAAGCGTTCCTCGAAGCCCGCAGGGCCCAAGGCTACGGCGCCCGCATGTCCGCGGGCTACTGCTGGCCCTGGTCGCCGGAGCCCAAGCCCGGCGAACCGCTCCCGGCCGACGTGGTCATCGGCGCCTGGGCCAGGCCCTGGAACCTTCGAGGCGACCGCTCCGTCTCCGGCGCGCCGCCGTCCGCCCTCTGGGCCACCGACCCGGCCGGCTTCGGGCAGGTCGGTTGCGTCTACACCGCCCAGGGCTTCGAGTACGACTGGTCCGGTGTGATCATCGGACCTGACCTGGTCTGGCGCGGTGACCGATGGGTCACCGACCGCACGCAGTCCAAAGACACAGTCTTCAAGAAGTCGACCTCGGACACGGACGTCGACCGCCTGATCCGCAACACCTACAAGGTGCTGCTGACCCGCGGCATGATCGGCACGATCGTGTACTCGACGGACGCGGAGACGCGGGAGAAGCTGAGGGAGCTGACGGGTGGAGTGGAGCGAGAGCTGACAACGGCCTGAGCGTGCCCCGCACCACACGGGCGGACCATCCCACTGGCCGGATCCGGCCACACCTTTTCCCTCAACCACGGCCACGCCCCCATTCGCACGAGTCATTCGTGCTCCGGGGGATCCTCCTCGTGTCCGTGCTCCTGCTGCTCTTAGCGGCACGGTACCTGCTTGCTCTGAACGCACGGCGTCGCCTGGTGCCCCACCTCGCGGCCCGCTGGACGGGCAGGGCATCCCGGGAAAGGCACCCTCTCCGTGCAGTTCGTCGAGCTGAAGCATGGTCGTCGGTGACGAGGGCGGAGGCCGCCCCGGCCGATCTCGTATACGTACTCGGTGTCGACGACGGCCCGTACCGCCGCCAGGGCCATCGCGCGCCGCTGCTCCCGTCCGGCGAGGTGCGGCTCGGTGTCGACGCACCCACGGGGCCTTACGCCCGTACGGACACGAGCGACACCCGGGCCAGACTCCAAGGATCTGCAGCGCCACTTCACCGGCGAGGACGACTACTCCGCGGCCGAGGGCCCCGCGCACGTCCGCTCGCGCAACACCTTCAGTAGCCAGGCGCCCTGCTCGCCGGATGCCCGCGACGGTCAGTGCGGTGCGGCCGTCCACGTCCGCCTCGGGCCCGGTGCCGTGCTCGGCTGAGACTGAGGTCAGAACGCCTTGAGATAGACCCTTGCCTGACCGTCCTTGAGTGTCTGGACGTAGATGTCGATCCACTGCACCTTCTTGCGGCGATCGTCCTTCACGCACGGAGGGCAGACACCGGCCGAGCGGGCTCCCTTCAGCGTTTGCGGCTCGGCCAGCCCAAGGTGCCGGAACAGCTCGCCATCCGGGGCGAAGTCGACCTTCTTCACTTTCAGTGGTTCTTCGGGACGAAGGTCCGCCGCGATGTCTTCCGCGTTCTTCTCGCTGGTGACGAACGAGAGGAGGTAGATGTCCTCCTGGGGGTTGATCTGCACGGCTCCCTTGACCTCGGTCGCACCCTCGGGTGCCGTCACGTGCATGAACGCCGACGCCTCGGGCACGCCGGCGTTCTCGTCCCACCGCGAGGTGCTCCCGTCGGTCACACGGCGATCGTCCGTGTCCGGGCCGGAGCAGGCGGAAAACAGGAAAGTGGCTGCCACTGCCGCGATGAGGAGGGCACCTCGTTTGGTCGTCACCGGTTCTCCTCGTCACCGCGTGAGACGTCGCCGCGGGTTCCTTCTCGTCCTTGGTCCGGCGGGTTCACTGTCGGTTTCGCATCGCTGCCCAGGTCGTACGTGTACGTGGAACTACTGCCTCGCATGTCGAACTCCTGAGCAAGTCCGGTCTTGTGCAACCGTCCCATCTCGGAGTCCGGGATCACCACGCCTCCGGGGAAGGTGGTCGACTTGCCAGCGTCCCAGTTGTACCGGTCCCACACGTTGGCCTGGTATTCGAGCGAAACCTTGGGCTTGCCGTCCACCCCGGGGGTGACGGTGACCATCCCCGACACGTTCTGCTGGTGGGAGCCGACCGCGTGGAACCACTCGTCGCTTTGGAAGGTGCGACCGACCGCCTTGCTCTCCACCGGCACGACGACCGTCTTGTCACCACCGGCCTTCTCGAAGGCGTCGAGCCCTTGCTGTCGCCACGCGTCCTGGTTCTGGGCGATGTGGACCGAGACGTCGTCGCGAAATCCGGGATCGTCCTTGAGGATGCGGTCGATGTCGAGGTCCAGTGGCTCACCCGTTGCACTCAGGTAATGCTCCATGTTGCGTGACGCCGCGTTCTCGCCGCTGACGTCGCCGCCGGCCGCGATGCCCTGCGCGCGGGCCAGGTACCACAGATCCTTGGCCGTGGGCTTTTCGGTGTCGAAGGCTCCGGACCCCGCGTCAGCAGCATGCCAGTGGTACAGCGGGCTCATGATCCCCGCCTTCCGCAACTCGTCGCCCTTCTCCTGCAGCAGGATGCCGCGCGTGACCGGATCGAGGCCGCGCCACCACTCGGCGACCGCCTTCTTGCCCTTGGGGACGTGCTGCGCCTTCGCCCTCTCCGCAAGCGACGGGTACGGGTCGGACCCCGCTTCCCGGTTGAAACCGCCGATCGTGCCGTCCAAGGGGTCGCTGTCCCGCATCACGGAGGTGAGAGCGAGTTTGAACCCCTCGTCCGCGTCGTTCAGGGCCGCCACCGCCGAATCCAGTTGCGCGGCCCATCCGGCAGCAGCCTTGCGGGAGCTCTCCTGGTAGTCAGGATCGTGCACGTAGGCCATGTACTCGCTGTGATCCAGCTTGGACGTGTCGAAGGCGACGGCGCCTTGCTCGGACACCTTCATGCCGGCCTTCACCGCGTCCTCTCGGACGTACTCGATCTTCTTGCGAAGACGGCTGAACTCAGCGTGCGCGTCCCGGAGCAGTTCGGCGACGGCCTTCGCCTCGCTCTGCGCTCCCTGGTACTCCTTCCACGTCACGTCGAAGCGTGCGGAGCCGACGTTGGCACTCAGACCCACCCACGTGTGACCGAGGGAGATGCCGTGCACTTCCTGCTCGTAGGTCCGCGCGAGCTTCTCGAAGTCCTTGGCCATGGCGGCCCAGTCGTCGGCAGCCGTGGTGAGCTTGGACAGGTCGGTGCCCATGATCTCGTAGTACGTCACCATGACTGAACTCCTGTTCCAGCGCCCGCCGTTCGGTCGGACCAATGCGATCAGAACGAGTCGAGCGCGGAGGACTTGCGGATGCCCAGCTCGATGGCGGTGTCCGTGTTCTGCAGCAGCGTGTTCGTGGCGCGCAACGCGGCCTTCTCCGAGCCGAGGCGGTTCATCAGCGTCGTGAGCTGTTCGCTCCACGTCGTACGCGCGGTCTTCAGAGCAGGTCCGGTGAGCCACCCCTCAAACTCCCGTGCGGCAGCCCCCGTGCTCTCACGCGCCTGGGTGCCGTCCCTGTGGGTGTCAGGTTCCAGGTGCCTCTCGATCGCCTCGGCTGCCTTCTTCTTCTCCGCGGGGCTCGAAGCGAGATCCTTGCCGCCGGGCGGAGAGCCTCCACCGCCATCGAGCGGGGCCGCATGGTTCAGGCGCATCCGGGTCGGCGCCGCATCGCCCGGTGATATGTCATCTCCGGTCATGATCTCTCCCCCGAGTGTGATCAGATGCCCGCAACTTTATGTGAGGCACAGTCAGGGCTGCAAAGTGCTGGTGAGCCGGAAGCCGGCCTCGCTGACACGGTACGGACCGCGTCGGCGAAGGTGTACCTGGCCCTGGAAGGCACGCGAATCCTGGGGGCTCCTCCGCGATCTGCGGCGCCCAGCCACCCGGATCGCCGGCCTTGTCCAGGCCGTCTCCATCCTTCATCTCCGGCTCAGAGCGAGGACGGAAACGGTCAGTGCATCCCGGCCCCTGGAGCGCGGAGTTACTGTAAGTTCCTGCCATGAAGCAGGGTAAAGAGGTCGAGAATCCCGAGTCGCGCTTTTTCGCGGTGCTGCTGGCGGCGGCCAAGCTCCCCGGTGTGCGTATCCACCGGGAGGCGTATCTCCGGACGGCGCTGGCGCGCCACTGCACCGAGGATGAGGTCCGCAGAGCGATCGAAGGGACTCCCGCGGCGGCTGGTATCACCGTCGACGTTCTGGAGAAAGCGGCCAACGACTCGATCCGCTACGAGACCGCCAAGGTCAGCGCTCTCTCCGCCGCAGCCGGTATACCCGGCGTCCTCGCCCTGCCCGCCACGGTGCCCGCCGACTTGGCCCAGTATGTCGGCCACATGTTGCGCATCGCGCAGAAGCTCGCCTATCTCTACAGCTGGCCCGAACTGTTCTCCGACGAGGGCGATGACGTCGATGACGCGACCGTGGGGGTGCTCACGCTGTTCTTCGGCGTGATGTTCGGCACCCAGTCGGCGAACGCCGCTGTGGGGAAGGTCGCGGGGATGATGTCGGAACAGGTCGCCAAGAAGCTGCCTCAGAAGGCGCTCACCAAGGGCGTCGTCTATCCCATAGTGAAGAAGGTCGCGGCCTACCTCGGCGTGAAGATGACGAAGGAGTCGTTCGCGAAGGCCGTCTCGAAGGCCATCCCTCTCGTAGGGGCTGCTGTCTCCGGCGGGCTCACCTTCGCGACCTACCTTCCGATGGCCAAGAGGCTCAAGAAGCACCTCGCAGGCCTACCACTGGCGGACCCGTCGCACCGAGTGACGGAAGAGGAAGTCGTGGACGGTGAAGTCGTGGAAGAGCACGAGTCCTTCGCCACAGCACGCGCTGAAGTGCATGGCGTGGACACCGCTGCCGTCAAGCTGGAGGAACCCAGGTCCTGACGCCGCGAGTGCCCTCCCGGCTGCCGAAGTTCCGGCCTTCCGTCTTCGACAGAGGTGAGGGCCCGGGTTCGCAGTTGTGGGACACCTTCGCCGCCACCGCATTCAAGGACGACGGCTTCCGGCTGAACAGCGCGGCCCTCGACGAGATGGGCAAGTCCCGTACATGGAAGCTGATTTAGTCCCCCGACTCGAAGATTCCCGTTCCTCCGGCGCGGGCCGGCGACTACGAGTTGGTCTCGGGCGACCCGGTCTACTTCGGCAAGAACACCACCACGGTGGGTTACGGCGAGCGCACCCTGAACAACCTGCAACGGGTCGCCCGTGTCCCCTCCGGCGTTCCTGGAGCTCACGGAAGCCCGAGGGGACCGGTGACCGCTTTGGGCCCGGGGACAGCCGCGCGCTTTCGCCCGGCTCACGGCTGTCCCCGGGCTCAACCATCCCACTTTCCGGTGCGACGGAATCTCTCAGTAACGTCAGCCGCCTGCAATCCGGGTGCCGGCCCCCGGGCAGACCGCAGCAGCCGTCGCCTTCCAGCTGCGTCGGCGGCGCCACGCTGCCCCCCGCTGCCACGAGGGCACGCCTTATGCACGGGCTTGGTACGTGAGATGTCCGCCCGATGGACCCGGAGTTTCCCTCGAAGATCGATGTGCCGCCCGAAGGGGAGTCCTCTTGACGGCAAGGGGGTGGGGGCCGCGTGCGGCCGAGGGGTGGGAGGTGATGGGGTCGGCCGCATGCGGGGTTCAGGAGATGCTGCTCAGTACCGTGCTGAGGAGCGTTTCGTGCGGCCGGAACCGGTCCAGGAGCTCACGCAACGGACCCGGCGGGACCAGTCGGTTACCGCGCATAGGCCGCCGCCAGAACACCCCGGGCGGATCCGTCCCCCCCGGCGGATCGGTTCCTTACCCGTCAGCGGCGCCGGGCGGCACCCGCCCGGTCGGGCCGCCGGAAGCCTGTGCGGACGGGTGAGCGACTGATGACGGGGGTGGTGCAGCAGGCATTGCCCGAGCGGTCCCGGGAGATCCTCGCGGATGCGGCGTGGCCTGCACTGCGGGAGCGGCTGACGAGGGTGGACGCGGCGGGTGACGATCCGGTCGAGGTGCTGCGCGCGGTGGCGGCCCGGCGGGAATTGGGTACGGCAACAGTCGGCCGCGGAAGTACTGTCGTGGCGTCTGGACGGCTGGCTCAAGCAAGACGGATCACCGTCCGGGGCCGCCGCGAGTACGCAGGGACCGGCCACGGGCGGTACGGGATCGGGTCGGGGGCCGTCTGCACCGACGAGACGGAGCGCCCCGGGGGACGGACCGAACAAGGGTCCTGGACGGGCCCGCTGACCGAGGGGAACGACAGTGGCGACACCGAGCGGGGGACCCGTTCACCGATGCGTCGGTGGAGGCAGCGCAGATCGTCTCCATGGCGGTACGGCTGACCATGGCGATCGCGGAGGCCGCACGGCGCCGTGCGCAGCAGCAGGCGGGTTAAGCCGCCGGCGAAGATGGCGGTGCCGGCCCAGCCGGGAGTTGCCGCGCACCGGCAGAGCGCTGCGAGCACCACCCGCAGCAAGGCCAAGTAGGTCCACAGGCTGGAAGAGGGACGGGAGGAGCGCCCCGGCGGGTAGCCGGGGCAGACGCCCCGCGAGGTTGGCTCAGCGTTTGATGCGGCCGCGTACGGCGAGGGCGGCCAGGGCGAGGAGGGTGGGCTCGAAGAGGCGGGAGGCCATCTCGATGTACGTGCCGGCGGTGGTGAGGTTCTGCCCGCTGGAGCGGAAGACGACCGAGTTGACGGCCACGCGGGTGGCCTTCTCCGCGCGGGCCCAGGTCATGTGCTGAGCCCATGGGCCGTGCAGGGCAGGGTCCGGGGTGCTGGTGTGGAGGCTGATCTTGCTGCCGCGGAGGGTGCCGGTGGTGGTCGGGTCGGGGTCGTGGGTGGGCAGGCCGCAGCTCATGAGCAGCAGGATAGTCAGGCTCATCGCGGCGAGTAGCCACGCGACGGCACGCGAGGCGCGCAGGCCGTAGCCGGAGAGCAGCCAGTACGCCCACAGCAGGCGGCGTTCGCCCTGAGAAGTGATGGGATCGTGGCGGCGCATCTCGCACTCGCCGTAGTAGAAGTCGGCGGCGCCGGGCTCGTTCTTGCCGTCCTCGAAGGCTTTGCGTAGCTGCCGGTAGAGGGCGGCGACGTCCACGGGGTCGGGGGTGTGGCGCAGGGCGCTGGGATGGCGTGGTCCGGGTCGCCAACGTCTTGTTGAGGGGACGCGCCCCATGGATCGGCCACGGGAGCGCCAGTGGTGTTCTTCCGCGAGGGTGCGTCGACGCGTCCAGCGGATCGGGAGGATGCCGCGTAGGTGCCAGCCAGTGGGGGTGGAGGCAAAAGGAGTGTTGCCTTCCAAGCGGATCTGGTCGAGGTGGAAGGCTCCCGAGAAAAGGCAGTCGCTCAAGTCCGTGTCGGTCAGGACCAGATGTGCGGCATCCACTCCCTGCACCGAAGTCACTCGCACCGTATCCGGATCCGCGTCTGCCAGCAGGTGTTCCTCCGGCAAAAACTCCCCGGTGCTGGATATAAAGGGGCCCGGGTGTGCGGTCACCGCTACCGGAGCGGAGAGGACCGCATGGCTGAGGTCCACGTCCGCGTATCGCAAGCGCACGGTTGCCGTCGACTCCCACCGCGTTCGCTCGCACACCACATCCCCGGCAGCTATCTCCACCGTCACCGGCAGCGCAAACACCGCCCCCGACAACTTCACCCGGCGCGCGCACACCAGCGGCCCCAACATCGACACGCCTTCGAACTGCGCACCGTCGAACCGGGCGTCGCTGGAGAACTGCGCACCGTCGAACCGGGCGTCGCTGGAGAATCGCGCACCGTCGAACCGGGCGTCGCTGGAGAATCGCGCCCCACTGAACTGGGCGGCGCCGGAGAAGTGCGTCCCGACGAACCAGGGGGCGCCGAAGAACTCCGCCCCGTCGAAATCGGCGTCGCTGGAGAACTGCGCCCCGCTGAATTGGGCGGCGTCGGAGAATCGCGCCTCGTCGAACTGGGCGAGGCTGGAGAACTGCGCCCGGTCGAAGTGGGCGGCTCCGGAGAACTGCGCTCCGTTGAAGTAGACGCGACCGGAGAACTTCGCATGTAAGAACCGGACGACGCCGGAGAACTGGGCCCCGAGGAACCAGGCGTCGCCGCAGAACTGGGCCCCGATGAACCGGACGTCGTCGGAGAACTTGGCCTCCTGGAATCGGGCTACGCCGACGTGCGGTTGGCCAGTTGAGGGGTCGATGAGGGCGACGAGAAGGGCTCTCAGCAGGTCTCGGGTGATGGGGGTGCCCCTGTGGTCGATATCAGTGCCAGGGGTAAGGCGGCTCAGGTAGGTGGTGCGGTCGGTGTCGGCGAGGGTGGGCCAGGCATGCGGTGTGGCCGGGAACCTGGATGCCGCGGCAGCCGATCGGGTCGGTGTCCGGGTCCGCGCCGTTCCCGCAGTGGGGCCAGGGAGGCAGTGAGGGTGTGGTCATGGTGCCGCGGCTCCGCAGTTTGCGACTGGACTGAACGTAGAGCTGTGCGCTGGGACTGCGCCTGTCCCCGCCTGGCGGAAGACGCAGTACGCCGTGGCCGGGTTCTAGGGGCGGGTGGCGCCGACGTAGTCGGAGTCGGGCATGGCGCTGGTGAGGGGGGCGAGGGAGACGTCGCGGCCGGTGCGGGGGGCGTGCAGGACGTTGCCGTCTCCGGCGTAGATGGCGACGTGGTAGATGGCGGTGCCGTGGGCCCAGAACAGCAGGTCGCCCGCTTTGAGGTTGCTGCGAGACACGGGGTGGTCGGCGGTTGCCCGGTACTGGTCGGCGGCCGTGCGGGGGAGTTTGACGTTGGGCCAGTATGCGTACTGGGTCAGACTGGAGCAGTCGAAGCCGACGGTGTGCGAGGCGATGCAGCGGCCGTTCTGGTAGCCGTTGGTGCCGTCGCAGAACCCGGTGTGGACGTTGACCGGGCTCAGCACGGTGACCGGTCCGCGTTCGGGCGGCTGTACGACGAGTACTGCGACACCGTCTACCGACATGTCTATTACCGCGTTGGTTCCAGGGCGACCGCCGAGGACCTCACTAGTGAGACGTTCCTGCGAGCATTGCGGCGCATCAATAGCTTCACCTGGCAGGGGCGCGACTTCGCAGCCTGGCTGGTGACCATCGCCCGTAACCCGGTCGCCGACCACTTCAAGTCCCGTCGCTTCCGTCTGGAGGTCACGACCGGCGAGATACTCCACAGTGCCGAAGTCGGACGCAGCACAGAGGAGAGCGTGCTGGAGTCGCTGGCGAACGAGGCACTGCTGAAGGCCTTCCAACAACTGCCCAAGCGCATGCGCGAAGTGATTTGGCGTTGGGCTACCGGTGCCTCCGTGGCCGACATCGCCCGGGACATGGGGATCGCCCCGGCGACCGTACGGGTCCACCTCCACCAGGCACGACTGCGCCTTGCGTCTGACCGCGGCCTCGCCGACGCCCGGTGGCCGGCCGCTGTGCGAACCGGCGACCGGTGAGAATGGGATGGCGGCAGCAGCATGCACTCTTGTTCTGCATGTGCGGTCTGCCGTCCGGCCACTACAGGGGTGCGCCGCCCTCAGTCCTAAGCGGCCGCAGTTCGGCCCACACGGTTTGCCGCGGTGTGGATGATCCGGGCCACCGAGCGCTCCCGGCGGTAGAGGCAGCAGCCTATTGTCCAGGCACCCGTGCCAGGTGACCTGGCCTTTTTGCCTCGGCAGGCATGGACGACTCACCGCTGGGGCGAACGCACGAACCGTCGACCATGACCGCACCCCTATCCGCAAGGCCTCCCACAGAGGCCGCGAGTCCATTGTCAGTGCACGGTGTTACTTTCTGTGACATGACCGATCACGCGCTATGGCTGCTGCGGCAGGACCGCCGCCTGGCCGAACTGGCCGCCTTCCCCTTCGACTTCGACCTGGACCGCGCCGCCCACGGCCATGTCGCGGAGGTCCGCCTCGCCTCGGGCGGGCCGCTGGAGACGGTAGCCGGGGACGATACCGGCGGTACGTACTTCGTGTGCGCGGACGGCTCGGTGCTCTACGCCTCCTCGGAGGGCGCCGCGGGGATCATCGGCTCCAGTGTCGACGAGACCCTGGAGCTCGTGATCGGCCTGCCCGGCTGGCGCGGCTACACACGTCTGTCGCCAGACGACGGCGAGGAGAAGATCCTGGCGTGCGTCGCGGAGACCGAGGACGAGATCCGTGAGTACTACGGAATCGACGAGGAGCGTGCCGAGCTCCGTGCGGCGCTGGGCTTCCCGAAACGCTCCCCGGTCGAGCTGGTGGGCAGGCTGCGTGCCGCGCTGCTGCGCACCGAGCCGGACTTCGTACTGCTCAACGCGGATGAGGGGTGCGCGTACGACCGGATAGGCCCGGCCGGTCCCCCGCTGTGGGAGCCAGTGCTCGCGGCGGGCCGCGCCGATCTCGCCTGGCTGCGGGAGGGCGACCGCACTGCATGGCGTGAAGTCGCCGAGGACCCGGTGCGGCGCCGGATCACCCTGCGGGCCGCGCAGTTCGACCGCGCCGAGGGCGATCTGGAGCTGCTGCGGCATCTGCTGCGGCACGAGACACGGTCATCGATGACGGACGAACTGCGGCTCGCGGCCGTGCTGGTGGGGCTGCGCGGGGACACTGGAGATCTGCCGCTGCTGCTTGAGGTCCGGGAGACGGACTTCGACACGGCGTGCGGCCTGGGCGGTATGCCGCAACCGGGTGCAAGCGCGGACGAGTTGCAACAGTGGGCGCGGACGCTCGACGAGTCGATGTTCGGGACGGACCCGTCGGATGAGCCGGTCTCCACATGGACCGACCTGGCGCGGGACCAGGGGATGACGGACCTCGCGCGGGTGACGCTGATCCGCGAACTCGACAACATCTTTATGGACCAGAGCAGACTCCGCCGCCCCGAGGCGCCCCGCACCCTGGCCACGGCTCCGCTGAGCAGGCTCGCCCGGGACTTCGAGGAACTCGGCGATCTTCCCCAGGCGCTGCGCGCCCAGCGCCTGTACGCAGCCCTTCAGGAGACGGCATGGGACCGGGCCGCGGCCCGGCACACCCTGGCCCGCCTGGAGCGGGAGGCGGGCCAGCTGCCGCAAGCGGCGGACAGCCTGGCCGACGTGCGCAACGCCCTGGCCACCCCGGGCGACGACTCACTGCGCTACTGGCAGCAGGTCAACCTCGGCCGCTTCATCGCCGAGGAGCACTACCGGCTCATCCTCGCCCTGGCCGACGCGGGCCGCCCCGAGGAGGCCCGTGCCCTCCTCACGGCCGCCGACGCCATACTCGGCGAGCTCTCGGAGAACGCCGTGAACGGCATCCGTGAGCTCGCCGAGCGGACCGCCGCGAGAGTGCGGGAGGTCAACTGAGGATGGGCACGGCAGGCGGGCGGTCCGCCAGGAAGCAGCGGGCGCGGCGGGCCAGGTAGCCGGCCTGTCCGGCAGCAGGTCCTGGCCACGCCCTCCTGTGGTGCACCGCTGAGCGTGGCGTTTGAGCATCTGCCGGATCAGCCGCAGAAATCGTCCATCGAGGATTATCTCCTCCAGAATTACGAGCACACCTCGTGACGAGCCGATGAAGGTGAGGTCAAGCCCTGGCCCCATGGGTGAGGATCACGTTGGCGAGGCCGATGTCCTCGTCGGTGAGCTGGCTGGCGTCGGCGGCCTCCCGGGCGAGGTCGAAGCCTCGTGCGCACCGCAGCGGGTTTTCCTCCTTGGGATCCCGGCGGGCTCGGCAAGCGGCGGGTAGCCCGACGCTCGCTCGACGTCGCGCCGACGCCCGGTGTAGGTGGATGCACTCGTCGGGATACCTGTCCATGCCGTCGAGAAAGACGATCACCGGAAGACACGGTGTCCCCTGTCAGGGCGATCACTGCGGGCGCGCCCGGGTGCGGCGATGGATAAGTACCATGCCGATGACGAGCAGAAGCTGGTGCCCGGCTTGGTCGAACTGCTCCTCGAGGGTGGGCTCGCGGAAGAGGTCGGCTAGTGCTCCGGCTTCGGCGGCGAGGATTCCGCGCTTGGCGAGGTAGTCGGTCATGGAAGCACGGTGGACGGCCCTGGCCCGTTCCAGCAGCGCGGTGTCGACCTTCCCGTCTAGGGTGCGGCCCAGCGCGGTGCTGAGGGCCTCGACGTGGCCGACGACCGTCTCGACGGTCATCGGTGTCTGCGCGGGCCCGAGCGCACGCACGATGCCGCTGGCGGCGAACACCGACTCCGGCTCCATCACGTCCCGCACGGCGTCCAGCACCTCGGGCCGCCCGCGCACCGTCAGGGACTTGCCGTTGCCCAGCTCGGTGATGATCCGCACGAACCGGGCTCGCGCGGTCGGCGTGGCCAGCTGATATCCGACCTGTTCCAGCAGGCCGAGCGCGCCCTCGCGGGCCACCTCCTGGTTGCGCCGGCCGCGCCCGACCCACGTCGTCCACGCTCGCTGCGCCTGTCGGGTGGGCACGTAGCCGTCCCACCACAGCCACATCGCCAGCGGCACCTGCGCGAGCGCACTCAGGTGCGCGACCTGCTGTCGCTTGTCCAGCAGGAGCAGCAGCAGCCGACGCTGGGTGGCGCTGTGCTCGGCCTTGTCCGAACCCCGCCGCCGGGTACGCAGCTGCGGCTGGTTGATGGGCGTCGTCTGTTTTTCATTGGGTGGGTGTCATCGGTTTTCACTGCCTGGGGGCGGGTTGTTATGGCTGGTTGGTGTTGATGGTGTCGTCTGGTTGGTGAAGGGCGTTGTCGTTTCGCCGTGTGGGGTGTGGTTGGCGTTTGTATGGGGCGGGAGTTGGTGGGTTTCCGGGCTGGGGGAGTGGGGGTGTGGCTACGCTCGGTGGGTGCCTTCGTTTGCGGGTGATCCGCGTCATGAGCGTCTTGTTGCTGTTCTTGTGCCGTTGCTGCGCCGGTCGTGTCCTTCCGGCGGGGGTGGCTTCGGTGGGTCGTACGAGCTGCGCCTGGCTGTCGATGAGGCCGAGGCGCTGGGCGGCATGGATCTGATCCGCTCCGCGATGCGCAAGGCGGCACGGTCGTTGGGCTGGTCGCGGCTTCAGACGTTCGGCGGTCTGTATCCGCAAGTGGCTGTCGCGGGAGTCGTGGACCGGCGTGAGGTCCCGGAGGAGTTCGCGGCGGTGGTTGAGGACTACCGGCTGGATCGGATGGCGGCTTCGGCGGAGGTGATCTCCGAGACCCTCAAGGATGGTAGGCGCCGGGCGGTGCCAGGCTCCGTGTTTGTGACGACGCAGGAGTTCCGTGCGGCCTTCGCTGCGGCGGAGGGAGTGGCCGGGTGAAGCGTGAGCGGGCCACTGGGCTGCTCCAGGACATGATCACGCGCTTGGAGCAGGGTGGCTGGCCTCTGGGCCTCGTGGACGAGGTGTATGTCTTCGGGTCGTACGCGCGTGGTGCGCTGGAGCCGAACGATGTCGACGTCGTCATCGAGCACGGCACGGACAGGCGTTGGCTGGGCGAGTCGCTGGATGCGTCGATCAACGGGCGTGACTCGTACGTGGGGATGAAGCAGGCGCTGAGGGGCCGTGCCCGGGGAATGTCGTTCCAGTTCCGTGGCCGCAGCAGCCTGCTCGACGAGGGCTTCGACCTGTTCTTGCTCTGGAGGAAGGGCGAGCCGTTCTCCCTGGCTCGCGAGCGCCTTGCCTCTCTGACCGCGGACCCGGAAGCCGGGCCTGCGCCACGGGACCACATGCTCCCTGAGTTCGAAGGGCTTCAGAGCCTGGTGCCCCGTCCGGCGCGGATTGAGCTGTTCACCCGGCGGGCGAAGGGCAAGATCAGTCTCACGCCGCTGAGACTGAAGGACGCAGAAATCGAGGACCCTGTAGCCGCCCTGCATGTACGGCGGCGCTGGGTGGAGACGAGCCCGCTGCGCCGGGCGGCGGCATGCGCACTCGTCGCATTGGAGCAGCGGGGCGTTGACCTGGGCGAGGTGACGCTGCATGGTCGGCGCCTGTTCGGTCGGGACCAGCAGGCCGAGCATTATTTCGTCGATCTGGGGTGGAACGGCTTCGGATCTATGGGGCGTCTCCTGGACAGTTCAGTGACCTGGCTGGAAGTGTTGCGTCCCCATCGCAGCAAGACCATGGACGCACTGCTCATCGAGCCGATGCCGCACCCCTGACCGGGCATTCGCATACCCGTTCTTCGGCGCGCCAGGGGAACCAGGCCCTACCTCATCCGTTCGTGTGGGCCTCATCGGCGTGTCGGGATGGATAAAGCCACGGCGGACAGCCACCACCTGCACGGGGTACAGCCGGGGGTGAAGGGTGTCCGATCAGGTTCCTGCTGGCGAGGACATGTCGCGGCGGTGGCCAACTGGTGGGCGTGAGGGAGCGGTGGCGCGCCTGATGATCCTTGATTCCCGAGGCAAGTTGGCCACTGAGCACGCGCGTGCGGTCGCTGGGGCTCTGGGTGTGTCGCTTCGGACGGTGTGGAACTGGGTGGCGGTGGCTCGGTGCGAGGGGCGGCTGTCCGCACGGGCTCCGTCGCGGGCCGGTGTTCCCCCGGATGTGCGTGTCCGTCTGGCGGTGTGGGGCGGGAACGTGGCCGCGGTCCATCGTGAGCTGCTGGCGGAAGCGGCGACACGCGGACGCGATCCGCAGCAATCCCAACTACCACGGCGAACTGGTGCGCCTCATCTCCTGCTACTCCGGCGCCGACGCGAGACCGCCCGAGCTGCCCCTCGCGCAGTCCGTCGCCAACGAGCTCGGTGTGCCCGTGACGGCGCCCACGAGCAAGGTGGGAACCTCTCCCCAGCTCGGCCTCAACCAGACCCCCACCATCGGCAACAATGGCTACTGGCGTACCTACCTGCCCATGGCCCACTAGGGCAGGCTCACAGGAGTGGAAACGATCAAGCGAGCGGGCTTCTATCGGGAGATCGGCGGCCAGGCCACCACGCCGGACGATGCGTCGTCTCTGCGAGACGCCGTACAGGACAGTGGGCCCTGGGACGAGGACCGTGTCCTCGCCTACCTGGAGTCGGCCCTGGAGATCTACACCACGATGGGCGCCGAGCGCGACGCCCTCACCGGCGAGGAGTGGATTGTGGGCTCCGGATCTCTGATGACGGATGGCACCTGGCTCTGGCCCGTCGATCTTACGCACTACGTACGTCGTCACCACGCTGCCCTGCCGCAGGAGTTCCTGGACCACATCCGGACCAACAACTACACGGTCCCCGTCGTGCCCGACGAACAGGCCAGGCGCATTTTCCGGGAGGAGTTCCCGGACAGCGCCCCCGCTACGACCCCACCCAAGGCTGCAGGCTTCTTTACTTGGTACGTGCCGAAGCTGGACAGCGCGCGAGCCCATCAGCTCCTCACGCGTCTGGAGAACGCCGGGCTCTCCGCCGTGCACCCGCTGACCAATGCCCTCTTCGGGTTTCGCGAGATGCCGGTCGGAAACCGCGAACCGCTGATGGGCGATGGCGCGGCCCTGGCCGCTGCCTTGGCTGACGATCGATACTCGAAGGTCGAGTTCACCTGCTGGAAGGGCTACGACCAGTCCCTGACCGGCATTGTGCGACGCACGGACGAGGCGACGCAGAGCATCACGCTGCGCCTCACCGACATCCCCGTGCCCGACCGCGAGGAGGCGGTCGCGGCACTGGTGCGCACGCTCGATCAGGATGCGGCCGACTGCCGCGGGTTTGTCATCGACCGAGCCGGCGTTTCGGCTTCCCAGGACTGGGAGCGCATCCTCGTCGGCGACGGAGGGAACTTCACCGTGTGGCCCGACACCGTCGGCATCCTCCGGGACCGCGTGGGCAAGCATCCTGAGTTGGCCAACAGCAAGCCGATTGCTTACGGCCCACTCGACGTCTTCCACCGCGCGTGAAGGGGTTAGTGCGGGCTGCGACACCTCATTCCTGGTCGTACCGGAAAATGGTTCCGCACGGGTACCTGTTTTCGGTACGACTGGTGGAGTTGGGTGCCTCCGGCGTCGGCTTCATGGCCGCCGGTGACCCCGACTTCGTGCCGTCCCTCGCCGAGGCGACGACGCCCGAGAGCGCCCAGCACGCGCTCACGGACTACGTCGTCACCGAGCGGCTGCTGGAGAACTTCGACGGGGCGCTGGACCTCATCAAGTCCGCGCTGGACGGGCACCGCTCCAAAGCGGCGTATCTATGTGCACCACGTCAAGAAGCTGCACCCGAGGCCCCGACCCCGCTGGTGTACCGGACCGACTCCGGACGAGTGGGGCGAGGGCTTCGCCTGGACCCCGCAGCTACTCGACGCGTTTCGTGAAACTGGCTCGGGTCGAACGGAACTGGATCTTCGTGTAGGGCGCCTGCCGGCCGGCGAGGCGACGCGATCACCGGCACGCCTCGCACGTGGGCGACACTTTGCATCATCGGTGGCACGCCGTAGGCGACTGAACAGCCCATCCGCGCCCCACGTATCCCCCCACCGTGGGAAGATCCCTCAGCATGAGCGCATCCCCGGCCGTGAGGAGCCTGCGCGCTGCCGTGTTCGCCGCGGTGTGCGTGCTGCTCGCCGCTGCCGGGCACGGGCTGGCCATGGGGGACATGCCGTCGGTGGGGGCCGACGCCGTCGCGTTCCTCGGTGTCTTCGGGCTCGGCTGGGCGCTCGGCCTGCGCGAGCGATCGCTGCCCGGCATCTGTGCGGCCATGCTCGCCACGCAGGCTGGGCTGCACTTCGCCTTCGGGGCGGCGCACCCGGGCCCCGCGGTCGGTTCGGGGCGTGCTCACTCCATGCACATGGCCTCTATGGCCGGGCACAGCATGGCCGGGCACGCCGTGGCAGGGCACGGCAGGGCGGCGACGCACCTCCATTCCGCGACGGTTCATACGACGACGGCCCATGCCACGACCGCGTACGCCACCCTCGCCCATCTTCTCGCCGCCCTCGTCGCCTCCTGGTGGCTGCGGCGGGGCGAGGCCGCGCTGTGGTCGCTGCTGCGGCGTACCGTCGCGCTCGTGCCCGGGCTCGTCGCCTGGTGGCGCAATGCCCCGCTGACCGCCCCCGCCGGGCGCGCCGTGCCCCTTCCCGCCGCCCCCGAACCGCCCCGCCGGCCGGCGCTGCGGCACGCGGTGAGTCGTCGTGGGCCCCCGCTCCCGATCCCGTACACGGTCTGAACCGGGACTGACCAGCCCACACACCTCACCCGTACGGAGATCCACTCACCCATGTCCACGACCCGCACACACACCCGCAACGGCACCCGTGCCCGCGTCACCCTGGGCCGTGCCGCGACCGTCACCGCCCTCGCCGCCGCCGGGCTGCTCGGCGCCGCCGGTATCGCCTCCGCGCACGTCACCGTGCACCCGGAGAGCTACGCCAAGGGGGCCACGGACGGCGTACTGACCTTCCGCGTACCCAACGAGGAGGACAGCGCCTCCACCACCAAGGTGCAGGTCTTCCTGCGCACCGACCACCCCGTCCTCGGTGTCCTCGTCCACCCGCAGGACGGCTGGACCGCCAAGGTCACCAGCACCAAACTGAAGACGCCGGTCAAGACCGACGACGGCACCATCACCGACGCGGTCTCCGAGATCACCTGGACCGGCGGGAAGATCGGCGCCGGACAGTTCGAGGACTTCGACGTCGCCTTCGGCCAACTTCCCGACAACACGAACCAGTTGATGTTCAAGACGCTGCAGACCTACTCCGACGGCAAGGTCGCCCGCTGGATCGAGGCGCCGACGGGAGGGGAGGAGCCGGAGAACCCGGCGCCCGTCCTGAAGCTGACGGCCGCCGGTGACGAGAACGCGGCGCCCACCGCGTCGAAGGGCGACTCCGACGGCGCTTCCAAGTCCACCGCCGCGTCGAGCGACTCCAGCGACTCCACCGCCCGTGGTCTCGGGATCGCCGGGCTGGTGGTCGGTGTGCTCGGCCTCGCCGCCGCCGCGTTCGCGATCGTGCGCGGCCGGTCGGCCCGGTAGTAGCCGGCTCGGTCGTAACCCGCCACAGGGCAGGGTCCGGACCGGCACCGTGCGTGCCTGGTCCGGGCCCCTCCGGTTGCGGGGGCAGGGTTGCAAACCGGTTGCGGCCCCGCGGGTGGCGGTGAGGATGGGCCCATGGGAGAGGGAACGCCGACGCAGCCGGCCGACGGGACGGAGCATGTCGCTCGGGTGTCCGCCCACGCCGCGGTGGGGGCCCGGCTGAGCCTGCTCAGCGATCGCCGGCTGCGAGACGTCGTGGCCGGCGCGCGGGGGCTCGGCTCCGGGGTCGGCGGCCGGGCGGCCGAGCTGGAGGTCGACGGTCTGCGTGTCTTCGTCAAACGCGTGCCGCTCACCGACCTGGAGCTCACGGCCGATCACATACGGTCGACTGCCAACCTCTTCGGGCTTCCCCTCTTCTACCAGTACGGGGTCGGCTCGGCGGGCTTCGGCGCCTGGCGTGAACTGGCCGCGCACCTCATGACCACGACCTGGGTGCTGAGCGGCGCGTACGCGGGGTTCCCACTGCTGTACCACTGGCGGGTCCTGCCGGACAGTCGCCCGGACGGCTTCGCCGACGAGTTCGGCGGGATCGAGGGAGCCGTGGCGCACTGGGACGGATCATCGGCTGTCCGGCGCCGGCTGGAGGCCATCGGCTCGGCTTCCTTCAGCCTGGTCCTGTTCCTGGAGCACGTGCCCCACACACTCGCCGACTGGCTCCACGACGCCCGGCAGGCAGCCGGGCCCGGACCGGCGGACGGTCCGACCAGCGGCTCGACCAGCAGCTCGGCGGACGGCTCATGGGCCTACCTGTGGGCCGAGGAAGCGCTGCGCAAGGGCACGGAGTTCATGAGCGGACGCGGACTCGTCCACTTCGACGCCCACTTCCGGAACGTGCTCACCGACGGCCGGCAGGTGTACTTCGCCGACCTCGGGCTGGCGCTGAGCGGCGACTTCGAGCTCTCCGAGGCCGAACGCGCCTTCCTCAGCGCGCACTTGGTGTACGACGGCTCGTACGTCCCCACCCACCTGCTCCGCCACCACCTGCCCGACGAGATGCGCGGGGGCGTCGAACCCGGGGCGTTCCTGCGCGCGTGGACCGAGGGGAACCGGCCCCGCAGTGTTCCGCCGGGGCTCGCCGCGCTCATCGACCGGCACGCTCCACACGCGATCGTCCTGGACGACTTCCACCACCGGCTGCTCAACCGGAGCAAGCACACTCCGTTTCCCGCGGCCGAGGTCCGGCGGGCGCTGGCCGCCGGGGCGCCGTCGGCGAAGGGGTGAGAGCGGCGGGCTGCTGTTTGTCGATTGTCCCCAGTCGACCGTCGACCACCGGCTGTCGGCAGGCCCCGGTCGACAGTCGACGCCATACGCTCAGCGCACCGCCAGCTCCAACTCCCGTACCAGCGGCTCGACAGCGGCCGTCTCCCCGACTCCCGCTCCCGTACCCGAGTTGCCGTACAGCCACAGCACGTCCCGGCCGAACGACCAGACCAGGGAGCCGAGGGACAGCAGGACGATGCCCAGGTTGGCCGCGTGCGGCAGCAGGTCCGCGCCCGCGAGCAGCAGGCAGATGCCCTGGAGCGCGGCGACCGTCTTGCGGGCGAAGGACGGGGGCAGCGGGGCGTTCAGCCACGGGGCGACCCGGGCGGCGGCGACGAACGCGTAGCGCATGCCGCCTATCAGCAGGACCCAGGGGCCGAGCTGCGTGGACACGTACACGCTCAGTACCAGGATCAGGAACGCGTCGACCTCCATGTCGAAGCGGGCCCCGAGCGCGGTGGAGGTGCCGGTGCGGCGGGCCACCTTGCCGTCCACCCCGTCCAGCAGGAGGGCGACGGCGGTCAGGCCGACCAGCAGCGTGACCGGCGGGGAGCTCTCGAAGGAGTCCGCGACCAGCGCGGTCACCCCACCGACCAGCGTGGCGCGGCCGAGCGTGACGCGGTTGGCGGGGCCGAAGGAGCTGAGCCGGGAGCGGTGCAGGGCGCGGGAGAGGACCGCCCAGGTGGCGAACGCGAAGACCAGTCCCGTCAGCCAGCCGGCCGGCCCCATGCCGATCGCCGAGCCGAGCAGGGCCAGCAGCAGGATCTGCACGCCCGCCCCCACAGCGGTCTCCTGCTGGAGCCTTGCGTCAAACGTGTTGTTCAGGGCCACCGCACATTCCTCCGGCCGAGTGACAGAGTCGATCACCGCCGCGTACTGTGCGCGGCCTGTGCACATCTCGGTACGTGAACAACTTCCCGATCGTTCAGGAGGATGCCGATGAACCACTCGGCCCGCGCGTTCTGGCTCCGCTCGCCGGGGCGCGGTGAGATCCGTGATGTCACCCTCACGGCGCCGGCCGAGGACGAGGTGCTGGTCCGCGCGCTGTACTCCGGAGTGAGCCGCGGCACGGAGACGCTGGTCTTCCGCGGCGGGGTGCCCGAGTCCCAACACGCCGTGATGCGGGCCCCGTTCCAGGAGGGCGACTTCCCCGGGCCGGTGAAGTACGGCTACCTGAACGTCGGCGTCGTGGAGCAGGGCCCCACCGACCTCCTCGGCCGTACGGTGTTCTGCCTGTATCCGCACCAGAGCCGTTACGTCGTTCCGGTGAGCGCCGTCACCGTCGTACCCGAGCGGGTGCCCGCCGGACGGGCCGTGCTGGCCGGGACCGTGGAGACCGCGGTGAACGCCCTGTGGGACGCCGCGCCGCTGGTCGGCGACCGGATCGCGGTCGTCGGCGGCGGCATGGTCGGCTGCTCGGTGGCCGCGCTGCTCGCCCGCTTCCCCGGCGTGCGGCTCCAGCTCGTCGACGCCGACCCGGCGCGCGCCGAGACGGCGCGGGCGCTCGGCGTCGACTTCGCCACCCCGAGGGACGCCCTCGGCGACTGCGACCTCGTCGTGCACGCCAGCGCCACCGAGGCGGGCCTGAACCGCTCCCTGGAACTCCTCGCCACCGAGGGCACGGTCGTGGAGATGAGCTGGTACGGCGACCGGCGGGTCAGCCTGCCGCTCGGCGAGGCCTTCCACTCCCGCCGGCTCACCGTGCGCGCCAGCCAGGTCGGCACCGTCTCCCCGGCCGCCCGCGCCGGCCGGGGCTACGCCGAACGGATGGCGCTCGCCCTCGACCTCCTCGCCGACCCGGCACTGGACGCCCTGGTCACCGGGGAGAGCGCCTTCGAGGAGCTGCCCGCCCTGATGCCGAAGCTGGCCTCCGGCGAGATCATGGCCCTGTGCCACCGCATCACCTACGGCTAGGACCCCCGACCCGCGACCTGACCTGCGCGGGGACGAGTGCCGGTGCGGAGAAAAGGGTGAGAGGGGGCTGAACACGGGGAAGTCAGGAGCCGTACTACACGGCATCCCCCGGCAGGGAACCGCTGGGGACACCAGACGCGCCGCACCTGGAGGGTCGTCCGTTGTTCAGCATCACCGTCCGCGATCACATCATGATCGCCCACAGCTTCCGCGGCGAGGTGTTCGGGCCCGCGCAGCGACTGCACGGCGCCACGTTCCTGGTGGACGCCACCTTCCGCCGCGAACAGCTGGACGAGGACAACATCGTCGTGGACATCGGTCTGGCCACGCGTGAACTCGGCGCCATCACCGCCGAACTGAACTACCGCAACCTCGACGACGAACCCGAGTTCGCGGGGATCAACACCTCCACCGAGTTCCTCGCCAAGGTCATCGCCGACCGGCTCGCCGAACGCGTCCACAAGGGCGCGCTCGGCGAGGGCGCCAAGGGCCTGAAGAGCCTCTCGGTGACCCTGCACGAGTCGCACATCGCCTGGGCGAGCTACGAGCGTGGCCTGTGACCGAGACGACCGTGGCGAAGGCGCGGCTCGCCTACGTGCCCGCGCAGCCCACCGCTTCCGAGAAGGCCGGGATCATCCCCATGTCCCTGCGCACCGTGCACTTCGTCATGCCGGGCGGTGTCGACGACCAGGCCGCGCCGAGCGGCGGCAACGCCTACGACCGCCGGGTCTGCCTCGACCTGCCCGGCTTCGGCTGGCAGGCCGTGCGGCACGCCGTGCCCGGCAGCTGGCCGCGCCCCGGCCGGGCCGACCGCGACGTGCTCGCCCGCACCCTGCGGGAACTGCCGGACGACACCGTCGTCCTGTTGGACGGCCTGGTCGCCTGCGGCGTCCCCGAGGTCGTCGTCCCCGAGGCCGAACGCCTGCGCCTCGCGGTGCTGGTGCACCTGCCCCTCGGCGACGAGACGGGCCTCGACCCGCTCGTGGCAGCCGACCTCGACGCCCGCGAGCGTGCGGTGCTGCGGGCGGTGCCCGCCGTGATCGCCACCAGTGACTGGGCGGTCCGCCGCCTCGTCTCCCACCACGGCCTGGCGCCCGAACGGGTGCACGTCGCCGCACCCGGCGCCGACATCGCACCTCTCGCCCCCGGCACCGACGGCGTCTCCCGGCTGCTGTGCGTGGCCGCGGTCACCCCGCGCAAGGGCCAGCACCGGCTGGTGGAGGCGCTGGCCGCGGTGACCGACCTGCCGTGGAGCTGTGACTGCGTCGGCGGGCTGACCGGCGACCCGGAGTACGTGGCCCACCTGCGCGGTCTGATCCGCGAGCACGGCCTCCAGGACCGGCTGCGGTTGGTGGGGCCGCAGGCGGGCGCCGCGCTCGACGCCAGTTACGCCGCGGCCGACCTGATGGTTCTCACCTCGTACGCGGAGACGTACGGCATGGCCGTCACCGAGGCCCTCGCGCGCGGTGTGCCGGTGCTGGCCACCGATGTCGGCGGGGTGCCCGAGGCGGTCGGTCGCGCCCCCGACGGCGGCGTCCCCGGCATCCTGGTGCCGCCGGAGGACCCCGCCGCGTTCGCCGCCGAACTGCGCGGCTGGTTCGGCGAACCCGACGTGCGTCGCCGGCTGAAGGCCGCCGCGCGCGGGCGCCGGGCGGCCCTCGACGGCTGGGCGACGACCGCCCGCAGCCTGGCCGGGGTCCTCGGCCGGCTTCCGCAGGTCCAGGGGAGGGTGGCATGACGGAGACGACGACGGTGGCCGGCGGGCTGCCCGCGCAGCCAGGATCCCGTGAGGGCGCGTACCCGCGGCCGGCCGGGAGCGAGGAGACACGTGTGGACGCCGGTGGGCGAACGGGCGAGCCGTCCGGTGCGGACGCCGGGCCGGACGGCCACGGCGGCCACGGCGGGCAGGGCGGTTCCTCGGGTGTGATCGCCGGTGCCGGGCCCGTCGCCCGGCCCGGTGAGCGGGCCACCCTGCGACTGCGGGACGGGGCGGACGACGCGGACGGGGCCCACGGCGAGCACGACGGCGGCGAGGAGCCGCCGCGGTACGCGCCGGAGTGGCTGCAACTGCGGGAACCGGCCGACGCGGCCGCCCGGGCGGCGGACCTGCTGGACCCGCTGCGGGCCCGGTTCGCCGACCTGCCGGGCCGGGAGGGCGGCCTCGTCGTGCACGACCTGGGCTGCGGCACCGGCTCGATGGGCCGCTGGCTCGCACCCCGCCTCGACGGCGCCCAGCACTGGATCCTGCACGACCACGACCCGTATCTGCTGCACTTCGCGGCCGTCGCCTCCGCGCGCTCCGCCGCAGACGGCAGCCGGGTCTCGGTCGAGACGCGCCGCGGCGACGTCGCCCGGCTCACCCCGGACGCGCTGACCGGGGCCTCCCTGGTGACGGCCTCGGCGCTGCTGGACGTCCTCACCACGGAGGAGATCGACGCCCTCGCCGCCGCGTGCGCCGGCGCCGACTGCCCGGCCCTGCTCACGCTGTCCGTGGCCGGACGGGTCGAACTCGGGCCGCCCGACCCGCTGGACGCGGAGCTCACCGAGGCGTTCAACGACCACCAGCGCCGAACCGGCCTGCTCGGCCCGGACGCGGTCACCGTCGCCCGCGAGGCGTTCGCCGCGCGCGGGATGACGGTACGGCTGCGTCCCAGCCCGTGGCGGCTGGGCCCGGAGCAGGCCGCGCTGACCGCGCAGTGGCTGCGCGGCTGGGTGGGCGCGGCCGTCGAACAGCGGCCCGACCTGGGCGAGCGCGCCGAGCGCTACCTCCACGAGCGCCTGGCCGCCTGCGAGGCCGGTGAACTGGAGGCCGTCGTCCACCACACCGACCTGCTGGCCCTGCCCCGGTCGTCGGGAGCAGCCTCATGAGCGAGCCGGCCGGGCCAGGCACAGGCACGACCCGCCCGCCGGAGGTGGCGACGGCACTGCTGGAGCTGCCCGCGGGTGAAGTCGTGCCGGCCGGCGCCTCGGCGCCGGGCGGGTCCGGCGTCTCCGGGCAGGCCGAGCGCGGCGCCTCCGAGTCCGCCGAGCCCGTCGCCCCCGAGTCGCCGCAGCACGCTGGAGAACCCGCACCCCCTCCCCGGGCGTTCGCGCCCCGTGCCCTGTTCGCGCGGGTCAACTCCCGTGCGGCCCGAACCCACTTGGGCACGGTGGCCGGTACGGCCATCCTCGCCGTGCTGCTGTGGCGGCTCGGTACCGGTGTGCTGCTCGACGGGCTGCGGCGGATCGACGCGACGACGCTGTTGCTGGCCTCCGGCATCGGTGTGGCCACCACCGTGTTCAGCGCGTGGCGCTGGCAGTTGGTGGCCCGGGGCCTGGGCATCCGGCTGCCGCTGGGCGCCGCGGTGGCCGACTACTACCGGGCGCTGTTCCTCAACGCGGCGCTGCCCGGCGGCGTGCTCGGCGATGTGCACCGGGCGGTACGGCACGGGCAGAGCGCCGGTGATGTGCGGCGCGGGGTGAAGGCGGTCGTCCTGGAGCGGGTCGCCGGGCAGATCGCGCTCGCGGTGTCCGGCGCGGCGGTGCTGCTGACCCTGCCGTCGCCCGTCCGCTCCGACGTCCGCGCCGTCGCCCTGCCGGTGGCTCTCGCCGCTGCGGCCGCGCTCGCCGTGCTCCGCGCCGTCCGGGGGAACCGCGCCTCCGCTCCCGGCGGCGGGGTGCGCCGGTTCCTCGCCGAGGCACGGCAGGGTCTGTTCTCCCGCCGGTCCGGCCCCGGTGTCGCGCTGTCCTCGGCCGTCGTCCTGGCCGGGCACCTCGCGATGTTCGTCGTGGCGGCCCGGGTGGCGGGCTCGGCCGCATCCGTCGCGGTGCTGCTCCCGCTCGCCGTCCTCGCCCTGGTCGCCATGGGCCTGCCCCTGAACGTGGGCGGCTTCGGACCTCGCGAGGGCGTCACCGCCTGGGCGTTCGGCGCCGCCGGGCTGGGCGCGAGCAGTGGGGTGGCCGTCGCCGTCGTGTACGGCGTGCTCAGCTTCGTCGCCGCCCTGCCCGGCGCCGTCGTCCTCGTCGCCCGCTGGTGGACCGGGCTGCGCGGCTACTCCCGTATCGCGCCGGAGCCGTCGACGGACGTGAGCAGCGCGAAAAGCGCGCCGAACGAATCCGCCAGGCTCGCCAGCAGTTCCTTCCCCTTTTCCGCCGAGCCCAGGGAAGGACGGCCGATGACGCCCGAATCGGTATAGGCGGACATTCCCACGGTGAGCAGATGGCGACGGTCGTCCGCGGTGAAATCGGCGGACGCGTATCCAGGGCGGACGAATTCGGGGTGAGAGTGCAGCAGAATCGACGTCTCGATTTCTCCCGCGTGCATGTCGGTCAGCAGCGAGGTGGTCACCCCCGCCCGCTGCCGAGCCGTCTCCCAGTCCTCGGCGGCCGGGAAGAGCCCCATGCGCTCCCCGCGCGCGGACGCCTCCTGGACGACGTTGCCCAGCACGTAGTTCCCACCGTGCCCGTTGACCACGACCAGCGCCTCGACACCGGAACGGCGCAGCGACTCGGCGATGTCGCAGACCACCGCGTGCAGGGTCGGGGCCGAGATGCTGACGGTCCCCGCCCAGGCCGCGTGCTCGTGCGAGCAGGACACCGTCAGCGGAGGAAGGAGGTGCACCGGGTACGCGCCGGCGATCTCCCGTGCCACGGCACAGGCGACGAGCGTGTCGGTCGCCAACGGAAGGTACGCCCCGTGCTGTTCCAGGCTGCCGACGGGAAGGACGGCGACCTGTGTTGAAACGCCCGCCCCTCGCATCCGTACGTCTTCCGTAGTGTCCGCCGGCACCACCCCGTATGCCACCGGTCGCGCGCCCGAACCACTCATCTTTTCCCGGCCTTTCGTCTCTGCTTAGGAATCAGATCATGACAGAAAACCTCGGCGTCCTCGGCAAGAAGTCCTCGCGGCGTTCGGGCGCGGAACGCGTCGTGAATACCCCGTTGCCCACCGTGTACGGGAAATTCCAGGCGATCGGCTACCTGGACCACGACCGCGGTGACGAGCAAGTCGCCCTCGTGCACGGCGAGATCGGCACCGAGAACGTTCTGGTCCGGTTGCACTCCGAGTGCCTGACCGGGGACGCGTTCGGCTCCCAGCACTGCGAGTGCGGCGACCAACTGGCCTCCGCCCTGCGCGCGGTGGTCGCCGAAGGCAGCGGCATCGTCGTCTACTTGCGGGGGCACGAAGGGCGCGGCATCGGCCTGCTGGCCAAGCTTCGTGCGATGGCCCTGCAGGCGGAGGGCCTGGACACGGTCGAGGCGAACCTGGCGCTCGGCCTGCCGGTCGACGCCCGGGACTACGGCGTCGCCGCGCAGATCCTGCACGACCTCGGAGTGCGCTCGGTCCGCCTGATGTCGAACAACCCGCGCAAGCGGGAGGCGCTGGTGCGGCACGGCATCCAGGTCGCCGAGCAGGTACCGCTGCTGATCGAGCCGTGCGAGAGCAACATCACCTACCTGCGGACCAAGCGGGAGCGGATGGACCACGTCCTGCCCCACCTGGACGCGGTCGCCCACGGCTCCTGAACCGCTGACTGCCGACTGCCGACCGCTGACTGCCGACCGTCCACCGTCGACTGTCGACCGCCGACCGCCGACCGCCGACCGCCGACCGTTCGGCCCCTGCCCGTCGATCCCCGGCGGCCCGGTCCCGCCCGGGGCCCCGCCGGGGGAGGTGCCCGCCGGGCGCCATGGCGCCCGCGGCACCCGGGTGACATCGTCTAAGGCGACAGCGTCGGACTCGGCATCCGGGACGCGGCGGCGCCCCGGACCGTGACCCGCGTGGCGGAGGAGGCGGCCGAGTGAACCTTCGGGCCCGGGTGGTCATCGTCGGTGGCGGGGTGATGGGCACGAGCATCGCCTACCACCTGGCGCGCGCCGGAGTGCGGGACGTGGTGCTGGTGGAACGCGACGAACTCGCGGCGGGCTCCACCTCCCGGGCGGCGGGCGGCGTGCGGGCCCAGTTCTCCGACGAGCTGAACATCCGGCTCGGCGCCCGCAGCCTTGAGGCCTTCGGCCGGTTCGAGGAGGAGATCGGCCCGGACATCGGGCTGCACCGGGTCGGCTACCTGTTCCTGTTGTCCACACCCGAGCAGGTCGCCTCCTTCGAGGCGGGCGTGCGCCTGCAGAACTCCCTCGGGGTGCCCAGCCGGCTGCTGACCCCGGCGGATGCCCACCGGCTCTCGCCGCTGATCAGGACCGACGGGCTGCTGGCCGCCGCCTACTCCCCGGACGACGGCCACTGCACCCCCGAGGCCGTCGTCCACGGCTACGCCGCCGCCGCCCGCGCCCGCGGTGCCCGCATCCTGCGCCACACCGAGGTCACCGGCATCGAACGCGACGGCACCACCATCACCGCCGTCACCACCACCCGCGGCCGCATCAGCACCGACACGGTTGTCTGCGCGGCCGGGGCCTGGTCACGGGCGGTCGGCGCCCTGGCCGGCGTGGACCTGCCGGTACGGCCGCTGCGCCGGCAGATCGCCGTCACCGAACCGGTGCCCGGCCTGCCGCCGGCGCTGCCCATGACCATCGACTTCACCACCAGCCTCTACTTCCACGCCGAGGGCCCCGGACTCCTGCTCGGCATGTCGGACCCGGACGAGCGGCCGGGCTTCGCCACCGACACCCACGACCGCTGGATCCCGCGGCTGTGCGAGGCGATGCAGCGCCGCGCCCCCGCCCTGCTGGAACTGCGCCGCACCGGCGGCTGGGCCGGTCTGTACGAGAACACGCCCGACCACAACGCACTGATCGGCGAGGCGTCCTCGGTATCCCGTTTTCTGTATGCGACCGGCTTCTCCGGACACGGCTTCCTCCAGGGACCCGCCGTGGGCGAGATCGTCCGCGACCTGTACCTCGGCCGCGTACCCTTCCTGGACGTCAGCCCCCTGAGCGCCGGCCGGTTCGCGGCCGACGCCCCGCGCCCGGAGGCGAACCTGGTATGACCGAGCTCCACCTGTGGCTGCGCCACGAGGCCCGCACGACCGAGCGGCGCACGCCGGTCGTCCCCGCCGACGCCCGCCGTCTCGTCGAGAGCGGTGTGCGCCTGACCGTGGAGGAGTCCCCGCAGCGGATCTTCCCGCTCGAGGAGTACGTGGCGGCCGGCTGCGGCACCGCACCGGCGGGCTCCTGGGTGACGGCCCCGTCGGACGCGGTGATCCTCGGCCTGAAGGAACTCCCCGGTGATCCGCCCGCGCTGACGCACCGGCACATCTCCTTCGGACACGCCTACAAGGGACAGCCGGGCGCGGACGCCCTGCTGCGCCGGTTCGCGGCCGGGGGAGGAGCACTGCTGGACCTGGAGTACCTGGTCGACGAACACGGCCGCAGACTCGCCGCCTTCGGCTTCTGGGCGGGCTACCTGGGCGCCGCCCTCACCGTGTTGCTGCACCGCGGCCGGCTGCGCGCCCCCCTGCGGCCGACCGGCAGGGCGGAACTGGACGCCGCCCTCCAACCGGCCTCCGGAGACGAGAAGTTCACGGCCCTCGTGATCGGCGCGCTGGGCCGCAGCGGCCGGGGCGCCGCGGCCGCCCTCGACACCGCCGGCGTGACCGCCACCCGATGGGACCTCGCCGAGACCCACGATCTGAACCGCACGGCCCTGCTGGCCCACGACGCGATGGTCAACTGCGTCCTCGCCACCACCCCCGTCCCGCCCTTCCTGCGCGACGCCGACCTGGACGACCCGGCCCGCCGCCTGCGCACCCTGTGCGACGTCACCTGCGACGTCGGCTCCCCGCTGAACGTCCTGCCCGTCTACGACCGCACCACCGACTGGACCGATCCGGCGCGCCGGCTGCGCGAGGACCCGCCGCTGGACCTCATCGCCATCGACAACCTGCCGTCCCTGCTGCCCCGCGAGTCCAGCACCGACTTCTCCGCGGCCCTGCTGCCCGAACTGCTCGGCTTCGGCACCTCGGCGGCCTGGCGGCGCTGCCTCGACCGTTTCCACCTGGCCTGCCAAGAACTCGGCGTCGCACAAGGGGAGTTCCGTCATGACTGAGCGCGTTCCGGCGAGCGGCACCGTGCACTGGGTGGGCGCGGGGCTGTCCACCGGCAGCGGCCTGGCCGTCCTGTGCGAGCGGGCCGGCCGGGTACGGCTGTGGCACCGTACCGGGGAACGCGCGGCCGGCGCCCTGGCACGCCTCGGCCTGACGGGCCGGGCCGAACCCCGCGCGTTCACCCTGCCGGCCCTCGCCGCCGAACTGGCGCCCGGCGACGTCGTCGTGTCCATGCTGCCCGCGCCCGAACACGCCGGGCTGCTGTCCGCCTGCGTCCGGGCGCGGGCGCACTTCGCCTGCTCCAGCTATGTGTCGCCCGAGGTGCTCACCGAGGTCCCGGCGGCCCGGGCCGCCGGTCTCGTCGTGCTCACCGAGGCGGGCCTGGACCCCGGCATCGACCACCTCTTCGCGCACAGCCTCATCGGCCGGGCCCGCGCGGACATCGGCCCGGACACCCCGGCGGTCTACCGCCTCACCTCCTACTGCGGCGGTGTCCCGGAGGTCCCGAACGACTTCCGGTACCGCTTCAGCTGGGCACCCCTAGGTGTCCTCAACGCCCTGCGCGCCCCCGCGCGTTACCTGGAGAACGGCGTCGAGGTCACCGCCGCCCGGCCCTGGGAGGCGACCCGGCCGCACGTCCTGGACGGGGAGACCTTCGAGGCCTACCCCAACCGGGACAGCGTTCCCTTCGTCGAGCAGTACGGGCTGCCGGCCGCCTGGGCGCCTCGCACCTTCGTGCGCGGCACGCTGCGCCTGGACGGCTGGCGGAAGGCATGGGAGCCGGTCTTCGGGGAGCTGCGCACGGGCGACGACGAGCGCATCGCCGCCCTGGCCCGGGAGCTGGCCGCGGCCCATCCGACCACGGACGCCGACCGTGACCGCGTGGTGCTCTCGGTGTCCCTGACGGTCGAGGCCCCGGACCGCACCTGGACCGGCGGCTACCTGCTCGACCTCGTCGGCGACGAGGAGGAGTCGGCGATGGCCCGCTGCGTCTCCCGGCCCCTCGCCCTCGGCGTCCGCCACGTCCTCGACGGCTCGCTGCCGACGGGCCTGAACCGGGCGGCGGAAACGGCCGCGCGGTCCGACCTGTGGCTGGCCGAACTCGCCGCCGAGGGACTGGATTTCAGCCTGCGGTCCGGCGGGTAGGCCGGGCCCCCGGCGCGACGGCTCAGTGGTGCTGTCCGATGCGGTCGACCACCTGGATGTCCTCCAGCGTCGTGGTCTTGTAATAGTAGTTGACCTGCTTCCACTCGCCGTGCACCTTCTTGGCGGAACTGCCCTTGGTGCGCAGGCCCAGGTAGTCGTAGGTCTTGCGGTCGAAGAGAAAAGTGAAGGAGGCCTGGGGGTGCGAGACGCCGACGGCGCGCCGGCCGGTCACGGTCGCGTCGTGGTAGTCGAGCCTGATCCGGGGCAGCTTCGACAGCGCCTCGAAGGCGGCGGCCTGCAGCGCCGGAGGCAGCACCCGGGGCTCCGTCAGCAGCATGCACCCCTCGAAGAACGCTTGCACGTCGTTCAGCAGCGAGCTCTTCATGCCGAGTCTGAACTGGGCCAGGAGCTTGTCGGGATCCGTCGGCATGTGCTGGAGCTTGGAGTAGACGGTCGGCGGCCAGCGCACCTCGTGCTTGCCGAGCGGCGGGTCGTGGTGGATCTTCCCGTTCTCCTGGCGCAGGGACGGCTTCGAGCCGTCCACCGACGTCCAGCTCTCGTCGGTCCACGTCCGGGTCCTGCCGCCGTTGAGGTACGTCTGGACGACGTACGTCCGGGTGTAGAAGTACTGGTCATCGCGCGGGACGGGCAGGTCGCGGTTCGCGGTGCGGGACCGGTCGGCGGCCCGGCGCAGCACCTCGGCGGCGCTGACCGTGTCCAGCCGGGTCGTGCGGTCGTGTCCGTCGCCGTCGCGCGTGACGACGACGGCGACGCCGACGCCCGCCGCGGCCGCGCCCGCGAGCCCGGTGCGGAGCACGAGGCGCCGGCTCGGCCCACCCGCGCGGGCGGTGCGGCCTCGGGACCTCTCGGCGGCCACGGCGGCGTCGAGCCGGGCCCGGGCCGCGGCGCGCGCCTGGTCCGACGGTCCCTGCCCGGCGGAGTCCCAGCGCCGCACCCTCGTCAGCTCATCCATGATCGGTCTCCTTCTCCGGTGCGGTCGGGGCGGTGCGGTCGGGTCCGGCCAGTGCCGTGCGCAGCCTGGTGCGGGCGCGGTGCAGACGGGAGCGCACCGTGCCGACGGGCACGCGCAGGGCCCGCGCGGCCTCCTCGTAGTCGAGTTCACCCCAGGCGATCACCAGCAGCACGTCCCGGTACCGGGTGGGCAGCCCGGCGAGGGCGCCGGCCAGCGGTGCGTCGGCGCTGAGCCGCTCGGCGACCCCGTCCTCGGGCCCGTCGTGCTCGGTCCCGGTCGACAGGGACGCCACGCGCGCCAGCGCCCGCAACCGGCGTGCCTCGTCACGGCGGTGACGTCTGATCAGGTTCGTGGCGATCCCGTACAGCCAGGGGCGGGCGTGCGGATGCGCCAGGTCGTAACGCCGCCGCCGCTTGAAGGCGATCTCGAAGGTCTCCGCCATCAGGTCGTCCGCGGTGTCGGAGCCCAGGCGCCGGGCGATGTAGCGGTGGATGTCGTCGGCGTAGCGGTCGAAGATCACGGCGAACGCGTCGGGTATCTCCCAGGACCGTTCGATGACCGAGCCGTCGGAGGCGCCGCTCGCGTCCGTCGCCCGGGCGCCCGCGGCACCGTTGCCTCGCAGCAGGGTCACGTTCCACCTCTGTGGTTCATTCGCGTCCTCGGGGATCCGGTCGTGGTGTCGTGGTCACCCGCTGTTCGCCGTTGCCGGGCGCCGAGTTCCAGCCCGGTAAGTGACCTGCCTCACAATCCCGATGGTCCGCGTCCCGGGAGGCGCGACCTGACCGCTGCGGTCCGCGAGGTCAGTCCGTCAGTGCCTCGTGCACCAGCCGGCGCAGGTCCGGGAAGACCTTCAGGCTCTTCGGTCGCACCTGGGTCATGAACTGCACGGTGAGGTCGTGGGCCGGGTCGACCCAGAAGGCGGTGGTGGCCACGCCGGTCCAGCCGTAGGTGCCGCGGCTGGACGGGGCAAGGGTGCGGGCGGGGTCGACGACCACGGAGACGTTGAAGCCGAAGCCGAGCCCCTGGTTGGCGCGCCCCTGGTGGGCCGTGGTGCCGAAGGAACTCAACTCGGCTTCCCCGGGCAGCTGGTTGTGTGACATCCGGGCCACCGTGCCGGGCGACAGCAGGCGGACGTCGTCCAGTTCGCCGCCCCGGCGCAGCATTTCCATGAACCGGTGGAAGTCCGGCGCGCTGGAGACCAGACCGCCGCTGCCGGACAGGAACAGCGGCCGCCCCAGCACCGGCAGCCCGGGGACCGGCGTGATGCCGCCGTCCTCCGTCTCGCCGTACAACTCGGCCAGCCGGTCCCGCTGTTCGGGGGTGATGTGGAAGCCGGTGTCGGTCATGCCGAGCGGGCGCAGGATCCGCTCCGTGACGTACTCGTCCAGGGGGCGGCCGGAGACCACCTCGATCAGCCGGCCCAGGACGTTGGAGGCGACCGAGTAGTTCCACCGTGTGCCCGGCTCGAACTGCAGCGGCATGCGCGCGTACACCTCGACGGCCTGCGCGAGGTCCTTGCCCGGCGGCACCGAGTACTCCAGGCCCGCGTCCCGGTAGAGCGCGTCCACGGGGTGCTCGTGGTAGAAGCCGAAGGTCAGGCCCGCCGTGTGGGTGAGCAGATGCCGGACGAGGATCGGTCCGGCGGCGGGGCGCGTGCGGACAGCGGTGCCCGAACCGCCCTCGTACACCCGCGGTCCGGCGAAGGCGGGCAGGTACCGGTCGACCGGGTCGTCCAGTGACAGGCGGCCGTCCTCCACCAGTTGCAGCACCGCGACCGCGGTCACCGGTTTGGTCATGGAGTAGATCCGCCACAGGGTGTCCGTGCCGACCGGCTGCCCGGCGGCGACGTCACGGTGGCCGTAGGCGGTGAGGTGGGCGACGCGGCCGCCGCGCGCCACGGACACCAGGAACCCGGGCAGCCGGCCCTCTTCGACGTGACGGGCGAAGAACCGGTCGAGCCGGCCGAGGGCCTGCGGGTCGAGCCCCGCCTCGTCCGGATCGGCTTCCTGCCGCAGCTGTGCCATGGTGCTCCTCCGCTCGGTCCCGCGCGTGCGGTCCGGCCGCCTGCCGGGACGCACCCCCTCATCGTCGCGCAGGAACCCCGGGACGGACCCGTCCGTCGGTGATCTCCGTGCCCGGCGCGACGCCGTGCCCCGGCAGCGCGCGGGCGACCGGTACGGCGAGCGCCGCCACGGCGGCGAGCGCGAGCAACGCCGGCCGGGGCCCGGCGGCCATCAGCGCCGTGCCGGCGGCGACACCGAGCACGGGCCCCACGTTGAGCGCGGTCTGCTGCAGCCCGCCCGCGACCCCGGCCACCGCCACCCGGGCGCCGCGTACGACGACCTCGGTGGCCGCCACCATCACCGTGCCGAACCCGGCACCCAGCAGCGCGAAACCGCCCCCGAGTGCGGCCGTGCCGGTGGCCCCGGACAGGACCAGGACGCCCAGCGCGAGCAGCGCCGTCGCCGCCGCGACCGTCCGTCGCGCGCCCAGTCGGCGCAGCAGCGCCGGGCACAGGGCGGCGGACAGCACCATCAGCACCGCGAGCGGCAGGCTGCGCAGGGCGCTCTGGAACGGGTCGAGGGCGAGCCGGCGCTGGAGCACGTACGTCTCGGCGAACAGGGTCCCGAACAGCGCGGCCGACGTGGCGACGAGCAGGCCCAGCGCGGCCCCCACCGCCGGGGAGCCGATCACCCCGGGCGGCAGCAGCGGATGCGCGGTCCGCCGCTCGTGGCGCACGAAGAGGGTCCCGGCGAGCACCGCACCGCCCAGCACGGGCACGCTCCACGCGCCGGAGCCGGGCAGCGCGACCAGCGCGTGCACGAGACAGGCCAGGGCGATCGCGAGCAGCAGGGCCCCGGGCAGGTCCAGCGGAGTGCGGGCCGCCGGGAGGCGGTCCCTGCCGGGCAGTACGAGTGCCGCGAGGCCGAAGCCGGCCGCGGGCAGCGCGCCGACGAAGAACACCGCCCGCCAGCCGAGACCGCCCACCAGCGCTCCGCCCAGCAGCGGTCCCGCTGCCGCCGCCAGGCCGATCGCGGCGGTGCGCACCGCCAGTGGCACCGCCAGCCGGTCCGGCGGGTACGCGGCCCGCAGCATCCCGAGCGTCGCCGGTTGCAGCAGGGCCCCGAACACGCCCTGCGCCAACCGCAGTCCGATCACCCAGCCGATGCCGGGCGCCAGGCCGACGCCCGCCGACGCCGCGCCGAACCCCAGCATGCCGAGCCCGAACATCCGCCGGTGCCCGTACCGGTCGCCGAGCCGCCCCGCGAACACCAGCAGGCTCGCCACCGCGACGAGATACGCGGTACTGGTCCACTGCACCTCGGCGAACGACGCGTGCAGGGCCCGTTGCAGGGAGGGTTGGGCGACCGTGAGGACCGTGCCGTCGAGGGCGACGAGCACGGCCCCCGCCACGCTGCTCGCCAGCGTCAGCCCGCGGTTCACCGCTCGTCCCGCGGGCCCAGATGGGCGCCCAGGACCGCGTCGAGCAGCGGGCTCAACTCGCTCTCCCCGGTGGCGAGCTGGAGGCTTTTCCAGCGCCAGAGCTGGGCGACGCCGTGCAGGTTCGCCCAGAGCGCGCCGGCCACCCGCCGGGCGTCCGCCCCGGGCCTGATCCGCCCCACGAGGTCCGCGAGCACCCCGAACAGGGGCAGGCTGGTCTCCCTGAGTCCCGAGCCGCCGCTGTCCAGCAGGTCGTGACGGAACATCAGCTCGTACATGCCCGGGTTGTCCAGCGCGAACTCCAGGTACGCCCGCGCCAGTTCGATCAGCTGCCGGCGCGCGTCGGTGCCGCCCGGCGTGGGCCGGACCCGGTCGCCCAGCTCGGTGAACCCCCGGTGGGCGATGGCGGACAGCAGTTCCCGGTGGGTGGGGAAGTGGCGGCGCGGCGCCCCGTGGGAGACCCCGGCGCGGCGGGCGATCTCCCGCAGCGTCAGCGCCTGCACACCCTCGGCGGCCACCAACTCCACGCCCACGTCCACCAGCCGGGCCCGCAGGCCCGTGTCCGACTCCGTCATGGATACTGTCTACCAGCGACACGTAGACAGTGTCTACTCGCGCTCGCGGTGCCTGCCGGCGCGGGGAATGCGTGACGATCCCGGCCGGTTGACCTCCCTATGACAGAGGACTCGACGCAGGACTCGACCCGGGCTTCGGCCGAGGACGCACTGCTCCGGCTGCTTTCCCGTACGCGGGGCGGGGTGCTGGTCACGCTCAAGAGCGACGGCCGCCCCCAGCTCTCCAACGTCAGCCACGCCTACTACCCCGAGGAGCGGATCGTCAGGATCTCCGTCACCGACGACCGGGCCAAGACCCGCAACCTCCGCCGCGACCCCCGCGCCTCCTACCACGTCACCAGCGAGGACCGCTGGGCGTACACGGTCGCCGAAGGCGCGGCCGACCTGTCTCCGGTCGCCCGCGACCCGCACGACGACACCGTCGAGGAACTGGTCCGGCTCTACCGGGACGTCCTCGGCGAGCACCCGGACTGGGAGGACTACCGGGCCGCCATGGTCCGCGACCGCCGGCTGGTGGTGCGGCTGCCCGTCGAGCGGGTCTACGGCATCCCGAAGGGCTGAGCCGCCGCCTGTCCCGCGGGGACGGTCCGGGGCCGGGACGCCCCCGCGGTCCGCGCCTCGATCGCGCGGAGCACCGCCACCATGTCCTGCCCGCCGTGCCCCAGCCCCACCGTCTCCTCGAACAGGGCGTGGCACACGTCGAGCAGCGGTGACGCCAGCCCGGCCCCGCGGGCCGCCTCGGCGATGAGCCGGTTGTTCTTGAGCACGTCCAGGGCCGCGGCCTGGACGGCGAAGTCACCCTCGCGCAGCTTGGGTGCCTTCATCCGGGACACCCCGCTGGCCATGGGGCCCGCGTCCAGCACCTCGAGGAACAGCCGCCGGTCCAGACCCTGCCGGTCGGCGAAGTGGAACGCCTCGGTCAGTCCGGTCACCAGCGTGATCAGGAAGAGGTTCACGGCCAGCTTCATCAGCAGCGCGCCCGGTGCCGCGCCGCACCGGAACGTCTCCCGGCACAGCGGCGCGAGCAGCGGTCGTACGGCGTCGACGGCGGACTCCTCGCCGGCGAGCATGGCCACCAGTTCCCCCCGCTCCGCCGGGACCCGCGACCCCGAGACGGGCGCCTCCACGTACCGGCCGCCGGCCGCGCACACCTCGGCCTCCAGGGCGCGGGAGTGCTCGGGGGAGGTCGTGCCCATCGGGACGACGGTCCGGCCGGCGACCCGGGCGGCGAACCCGGGGGTGCCGCGGCCCAGGACCGCGTCGAGGGCCGCCTCGTCGGCGAGCATCAGCAGTACCACCTCCGCCCGCGCGAACACCTCCGCGGGGTCCGTCGCGACGTCGGCGCCGGCCGCGCGCAGCGACTCGGCCCGCTCCGCCGTCCGGTTCCACACCACCAGGGGCGTGCCGGCGGCCGCCAGGCGCAGCGCCATGGGCCGGCCCATCACCCCGAGCCCGATGAATCCGACCCTCACGGCACTGCCCTCCGCTCCACACGTCCTCGGCCCCGCCCAGCCGACTATGACCGTCGTCATAGTAGCCGGTGTTATGACGTCGGTCATAGAGTGGGGCGGGAGGACGACGGACGAGGCACGGGCGCCGACGAGCGGAGGTCACGGATGGCGGAGTCGCGGCACGGACCGCGCGAGCGCATGGTGTTCAGCGCGGCCCAGCTGATCCGGCGCCAGGGGGTCGGCGCCACCGGCATGCGGGACGTGGCCGCCCACGCCGGAGCGCCGCGCGGATCGCTCCAGCACTACTTCCCCGGCGGCAAGGAACAACTGGTCAACGAGGCCGTCGGCTGGGCCGGCCGGTACGCGGGCACGCGGGTGGCCCGGTTCCTGGCGGCCCTGGACCGGCCGACGCCGAGCGGGCTGTTCGCGGCCATGGCCGCCCAGTGGACGCGGGAGTACGAGCAGGACGGCTTCGACGCGGGCTGCCCGGTCGCCGCGGCGACGGTGGACTGCGCGGCCGGGGGCGCCTCCACCCGGGAGGCGGCGGCCGCCGCGTTCGCGGCCTGGAGCGGCCCGGTCGCCGAGGCCCTGACCGGCATGGGGGTTGCCGCCGGCCGCGCCGACACCCTCGCCACCCTGATGATCAGCGCCCTGGAGGGCGCGATCCTGATGGCCCGCGCGGAACAGGACGTACGCCCGCTGAGGGCCGTGACCGGCGAGCTCGGGCCGCTGCTCGACGCGGCGGTGGTGCGCCCCGCCTGAGCGGGCGGCCCGAGCCGGAGGAGTGGTTCAGCGGCCCGGCACCGTGCCGGCGCAGTTGGTCGGCGTGTTGCCGCGGACCCGGCTGCTGACCGTTCGACGTCAGGTTCAGCACCGAGCCCGGGCATGACGTTCGCCTGGGCGACGGCCGCGGACGGCTGACCGGCGGTGGCAGCCGACGGGTGACGTGGCAGCCGACGGGCGGCGGTGGGGCGGTGCGGCCGCCGCCGGGGGGGCGTCAGCCCGTGGTCCGCTCAGCCGTGAGGTGGGCTGTGACCATGTCGCCGAGCATGGTCCGGTAGCGCTCGCGCTGCTCCGGGGCCACCAGGTCGCGGCCGAAGAGGACGCCGAAGGTGTGCCGGTTCGCCACCCGGAAGAAGCAGAACGAGCTGATCATCGCGTGCAGGTCGACGGCGTCCACGTCGGCCGTGAACACCCCGGACTCCCGTCCCGCGGCCAGGATCCGGTGGATCACGTCCAGCGCGGGCGAACCGATCCCCCCGAGCTTTCGGGAGGCAGCGATGTGCCGGGCTCCGTGGATGTTCTCGATGCTGACCAGACGGACGAAGTCCGGGTGCCGCTCATGGTGGTCGAACGTCAGCTCGGCCAGTCGGCGGATCGCCGCGACCGGGTCGAGCCCGTCCACGTCCAGGCTCCGCTCGGCGTCGCGGATCGCCCCGTACGCCCGCTCCAGCACGGCCGTGAACAGCTGTTCCTTGCCGCCGAAGTGGTAGTAGATCATCCGCTTGGTGGTGCGGGTGCGGGCCGCGATCTCCTCCACCCGGGCACCGTCGTAACCGGCCCGGGCGAACTCCCGCGTCGCCACGTCGAGGATCTCGGCCCTGGTGCGCGCGGCGTCACGCGCCCGCCCGTCGGGGCGTGCCGGTTCTTCGACACTGGTCATCGGGTTCCTTCGAGCGCGGGGCCAGTGCCGGTGATTCTAGAAGCAGGCCCGCCGGCCCGTCCCGGGTCCTCGCGGGGACGCGGGGGACGCCCGTGCCGGGCAGCCGGAGCGAGCGGAGTGCGCCGGTCCGCGCGCGGCAGCGGGGGGGGGGGGGGGGGGGGGGGGGGGGGGGGGGGGGGGGGGGGGGGGGGGGGGGGGGGGGGGGGGGGGGGGGGG